>NZ_RBMB01000066.1:0-3591 GCF_003989485.1 Kocuria sp. HSID17590
ACAACCACGACCGCCGGCATTCATCGCTCGGCTACCTCGCACCCGTCGACTACGCTCGGCAATGCACCCATCAATCGGAAACCGACGACTCGCACAGCGACCGGACCGAATGAAGGGGGCGGCCCACAGCCCTTCCTGCCGTGTTGACCGATCTGGAAAACGAGTTCGGTCGAGCCTTCAAAAAATCGGGCAACAGACATCTGCGGATCGAGATGACAGGTCATTTCGACACCCCGGACGCTCCTTCCCCTCTTTCCGAGCCGGACGACATGGCAATCATCACCTCACCTTGTCACGGGTACGAGCCCGTAAAGGTTCCTGAAGACAGGGCGATGCCCTTCTACTGCCTGGTTTGCGGGCGAGCCTTCGCCATCTAGATCCAAACTGATGAAGATCGTTGGCACTCGGCCTGGGCGCAATTTCAAGGAGGAAGTGAAGGGGGGTCGCTACTGCGGCGCTTCGGGCCATCAGCAGGCATGTTGCGCTGCGGTGTACCCCAGCGCAACAGGCTGCTCTCGAACCCAGTCCGGGCAAGCACGTTGACCATGCACGCGAGTACGAACACTGACGACAGCAAAAACGTTCGACGAGGCGTCTCATAACCAAGGAAGTGAGACGGTCACTTCGAGCTCGACGAGACGTCTCGCATCCCATGGGTTTCGAGAAGCACCGGTGGGTGATGGTCCGCCACACCGATGACCATGTGCATGTGGTGGTGTGCCGGGTCGGCGACGAGGGCAAGGTGTGGCACGGGCGCAACGACCGGCGTGCAGCCCAAAGCGCGTGCACCCGCCTGGAGCTGGAGCACGGTTTCGTTGGCGATTTGGAGGGCGTCGAGAGCTCGCCGGCGTTCTTCGGCTCGTGCTTCAGCAACTTCGGCGCGCCGGCGCCATTCCTGGACCTCGGTTTCCAGCTCGCGGACGCGCTCGAGCAGCCGACCGGTGCTCTGCGATGCCTCAGGGGTTTGAACGGAAGGTGCCAAGGGACTGGTCTGGGGGGGGTGGTATGGAAACCTTCGCCGTGGATGAGGCCCACAGCGATGAGTGCGGTCATGGGCACCCGCCGCCCGGCGGAGGTGATGGTGGCCCCCGCTTCCTCCAGCTCGACGCGCCGTCAACGGAGGGTGTTATGGAACCCCTGGCACCGGGTTCACGGCCAGCTGTTTTTCCTGACCGGCCATAGAAGAGAACGAAAAGGCGCCCTCAGCTTGGGGCGCGTCCTGGCGGTAGTGAGGCCCTGGCAAATTGCCAGGGCCTCACTACCAGGTGAGCAAGATCAGGAGGCGATCATGCCATGCGGGTCGATGATGTACTTCTCCTGCGAGCCGTTGTCGAAGTCCGCGTAGGCCTGAGGAGCATCGTCAAGGCTGATGACCTTGGTCTGCAGCATGTCCGACAGGTACGGCATGCGGTCCCACAGGATCGCCTGCATCAACTCGTAGTTGTAATGCATGATCGGCGCCTGGCCAGCGGTGATCTTCGGGGACTTGATCCAGGCGTTGCCGAATTCAATCGGGTAGATGCCGTTCTGCTCGTCCTTGGACTCCGCCAGGGGGTCAGGCCCGTAGATGCCGATGATGCCGGTGGCGCCTCCCGCGCGGGTAACGTCGATCACCTGGTTGATCGCATAGGCCGGATCCTCTTTGTCCGCGTCCTTGCCGATGCCGTGAGCTTCGGTGCCGACGTAGTCCACGGCGCAGTCGACCATCGGCTCGCCAAGGATCTTTTCAATCTGGTCCTGCAGCGGGACATCCTCGTTGAGGTCAATGGTTTCGCAACCGTTGCGCTTCATCAGGGCCAAGCGATCCTTGTCATGGTCGCCGACGATGATGCAGGACGCCCCCAGCAGGCGCGCAGCTGCGGCGCCGCAACGGCCCACGGGGCCGGCCCCCGCGAGGTAGACAGTGGACCCGGGCTTGGCGCCAGCCTCCATGAGGCCGTGGAAGGCAGTCGGGAGGATGTCAGAGAGAAGCGCCAGATCGCGGATCTTCTCCATGGCCTGGTCACGGTCCGGGAACTTCAGCAGCTGGAAGTCCGCATAGGGAACAAAGAGATACTCGGCCTGTCCGCCGTCCCAGCCGCCCAGGTTGAAGCCGTAGGCAGCGGAATCGGCGTCCGGGTTGCAGGTCTGGCAGACCTCGGTACGACCGTTGCGGCAGTTGCGGCAGCGGCCGCAAGCCACGTTGAAGGGAACCGAGACCAGGTCGCCTTCCTTCAGGAACTCGACGTCAGAGCCGATTTCCACGACTTCCCCGGTCATCTCATGCCCCATGACCATGCCTTCCGGGGCGGGGAAGGACCCGCGGTAGATGTGGAGGTCACTACCGCAGATGTTGGAAGCCACGATCTTCAGGACAACACCGTGGGGCGCCTTCTTGCCGTTGGGCATCTGGAGCTTCGGGAAGTCCAGATCCTCAACCTGCATGTTCTTCACGCCGCGCAAGACGACGGAACGGTTGCCTGCCATGTTCTTCACTCCTTCTTGAGTTCTCACACCGGGGCCCGGGGAGACTCGGTCCAGCCCCAGTCCTGAGGCTTGTCTAAGTGAACCACAAGTCTCTCACAGGCTAAATCGACCCCCAGGGGCCTCGTGGGGAGGGAAGCGTCCTGGACGAATCCGCGTTCTGGGGGGCTTGCCCAGGCTCGTAACGGTCGTGCAAAACCAAAAAGTACCGATGGGATCTCACAACCTATGCCTTACAGGTCAGAAGACCACCGTTCTAGGATGTAGGGGCGCCCAGAAGATCCTCCCGCTTCTCCCTTCCCGGCATATGAACCCTGCGAACCCAGACATCCTCACCCCCTCCTCCTCAGCGTCCTGTTGTTGGTAAGTGGCTACCTCCTGGGCACGACCGTGTTGATCGCGGTGGCCCTCCCCCGGTACCTACGGGACCGAAGAGCTACGCGCATTTCCAACGATTTTTCCGATGATCGCCCAGGATTTGACACCACCTCGCCCAGGCCGTAGATTGATTATTAGTTGTTGAAGTTTCGTTTTTATGTTGAGCTTTGCCCGCCCACCTGGGCCGGTTGTTTTTCTGAAGAAACGTTTATGGCAAGCATCGCAACGCCTGAGCCCCCTGAAATTCAGGGCACGCTCCCTTTCTGACAGAAAGACAGGTCTCACATGACTACTGGCACCGTTAAATGGTTCAACGCTGACAAGGGATTCGGCTTCATCGCCCCCGACGACGGCTCTGACGACGTCTTCGCACACTTCTCGGGCATCAACTCCGGCGGCTACCGTTCCTTGGACGAAGGCGCCAAGGTTGAGTTCGACGTCACGAACGGTGATCGCGGCCTCCAAGCCACGAACATCTCCGTTCTGTCCTGACCCACTTCGTGGCAGGTTGACCTGCGAGTAGGATCCCTACTCCCCGGTCGGTAAGTAGAGGCCCCTACCTGAATGGTGAGGGGCCTCTACTCATACCCCAGGTGAGGGAACTCACCAAAATTCCTGACTAAGTGGGCCGCCCCCTTCATTCGGTCCGGTCGCTGTGCGAGTCGTCGGTTTCCGATTGATGGGTGCATTGCCGAGCGTAGTCGACGGGTGCGAGGTAGCCGAGCGATGAATGCCGGCGGTCGTGGTTGT
>NZ_RBMB01000067.1:0-3030 GCF_003989485.1 Kocuria sp. HSID17590
TACTGTTTTCTTTAACGCCCGCCACAACCCGCTTGCAACCACGGCCACAACCCCTCTTTCCTGCCACAACACTCGTCCCCGCGGCAGGGCCCGGTGGCGGACCCTCGTGGGCCGCGCCCGCGGTGAGCGGCGTGCGGTCCGCGGGAGCGGCGTCGTCGTCCCCCGGGGAGCGCGTGGATGGGCCGGAGAGCACGTCCAGGCCGAACGCGCGCACGAGGTGCTCGGGCGCGAGCCCCTCCGCGACCGGCCCGTGGAAGAGCACGTGACGGCGCAGCAGGACCACGCTCTCGGCGAGCTGCGGCAGTGCGTGCAGGTCGTGGGTGGCCACCACCACCGCGCAGCCCTGTGCGGCGAGCTCGTGCAGCAGCCTCACGATGGTCGCCTCGCTGCGCTTGTCCACGCCCGCGAACGGTTCGTCCAGGAGCAGGGTCCGCGCGCCCTGGGCGATCGCCCGGGCCACGAACACGCGCTTGCGCTGCCCGCCGGACAGCCGCCCGATCTGCCGCCCGGCCAGCTCCGTGAGCTCCACCCGTTCCAGCGCGTCCGCCACGGCGGTCCGGTCCGCGGGACGCGCCCGCCGGGTGGGGCCCATGTGCCCGTAGCGCCCGGTCATGACCACGTCCCGCACGGACAGTGGGAACGTCCAGTCCACGTCCTCGCTCTGCGGCACGTACCCCACCACGCCCTGCTTCCGCGCGGTGCGGGGATCCAGCCCGTCCAGCCGCACCTCGCCGGCCTCCAGGCGCACGGTGCCCATGAGCGCCTTGAACAGCGTGGACTTCCCGGAGCCGTTCATGCCCACCAGCCCCGTCACGCGCCCGGGGGCGATCTCCAGGTCCACGCCGTCCAGGGCGCGCACGCGACCGTAGTCGACGACGACGCCGCTCGCCCGGATCGCGGGCGTCACCGCGCCCTCCCGGACAGGCCGTTGGCAATGGTGTCCGCGTCGTGGCGCAACAGGTCCAGGTAGGTGGGCACCGGGCCGTCCTGCTCCGAGAGGGAGTCCACGTAGAGGGTGCCGCCGTAGCGGGCGCCGGTGGTCTCTGCGACCTGCTGCATGGGCTTGTCCGAGACGGTGGACTCGCAGAACACCGCGGCCACCCTGTGCCGGTCCACGAACTCGATGGCGGAGCTGACCTGCTGCGGGGTGGCCTCCTGCTCCGCGTTGACGGGCCAGATGTACTTCTCACTGAGCCCGGTGTCCCGCGCCAGATAGGAGAACGCGCCCTCGCACGTGACCAGCGCGCGCTCGTTGCGGGGCAGGGCCTCCAGCTTCCGGGTCAGGTCCGTGCCGATCGCGCGGATTTGTTCCTTGTACTTCTCCCCGTTGTCCCGGAACTGCTGGGCGTGCTCTCCGTCCAGCTCGCTGAGTGCGGTGACGATGTTGTCCACGTAGCGCTCGCCGTTGCGCGGGCTCATCCACGCGTGGGGGTTGGGGGTTCCGGGGGTGTCGGCGATGTCCAGGGGTTCCACGCCCTCGGAGACCACCCTGTGGGCCACGTTGGCTGAGGAGGTGAACTGCTCGAGCCACTGCTCCAGGTGCAGGCCGTTGTCCAGCACCAGGTCCGCGCGGGAGGCCTTGGTGACGTCCTGTGGAGTGGGTTCGTAGCCGTGGATCTCCGCGCCCGGCTTGGTGATGGACTCCACGCTCACGTGGTCCCCGGCCACTGCGGCGGTCATGTCCTGGAGCACCGTGAACGTAGTCAGCACGGTGGGCTTCTCGGAGCTGCCGCCGCCGGGCTCGGCCCCCGCGCAGCCGCTCAGCACCAGCACACCCGCGGCTGCGGTGGCCGCCACTGCCCATCCCGGACGACGTCCCATCCCAATTCCTCGCTCCCGTGGATCCTAAAGTTCGGTGTACCGAACTTTAGACCGGGGAAGGGGTCCGGGCAAGGAGCGACGCGGCCCTACTTTCCGGTGGGCACGACCGCCCCGGGGGTGGGCTGGGCGTCGAAGCGCACACCCCGCGGGTCCGGGGGCAGGGCGGCCATGATCAGCAGGGCGAAGCTTCCCAGTCCGGGAACGAGGATCAGCAGGAACCACAGCCCGGAGAGGTTGCAGTCGTGCAGGCGTCGCACGGACAGGGCGGCGGTGAAAATGGCCAGCAGTACCACCGCGAGCAGCAGGACCAGAGACAGCAGCAGCAGAGCGATCGCGAATCCGCCGTCCACGTCCGGCCAGGCCAGGTAGCCGCGGTCCTCCGCGAGCACGTAGGCCTCCGAGAGCAGGACCGTGTACAGCGCGATCCACCAGTACTCGGAACGGGAAGCCCGCCCGGAGAACGTGGTGCCCCTGCGGACGAAGTTCTTGACGGCCTGCCACGGACCCACGGGTTCGCCGGGCTGGGTGTCGTAGTACACGGGCTGAGGGGGCAAGCTCATGGGTGGTGTCCTCCTGCGGGGTTATCGGATGTGAACCGTCCCAGGTTTGGTGCCGCATCTTTTCGAGTTGAGAGGATGGCGTCATGCCGAAGAAGATTGACCCCGCTCTGCGTGAGCGGGCCATGAGGCTGGTGCTGGAGCACCGGTCAGAGTACCCGTCGAACGCGAAGGTGATCGCGGCCGTAGCCCGGCAGGAGTGCGTCGGTGCGGAGTCCTTGCGACGGTGGGTGATCCAGGCCGAGATCGACGCGGGTGACCGTGGTGGTCAGACCAGCGAAGAGCATGCGGAGATCCGCCGGCTCAAGGCCGAGAACCGGGCGTTGCGTGAGGACGTCGCGATCTTGAAGGCGGCGACGGCTTTCTTCGTGGGGGAACTCGACCCCCGCAACCGTTGATGATGGGCTTCATCGACCAGATGCGCTCGGAGGGCTTTGCCGTCGAGTCGATCATTCGCGTCCTGCGTGAGCAGGGCGTGAAGATCGCGGCACGCACCTACCGGGCCTGGAAGCGAGGCCGGGTCGCGGTCCGGACCGTGACCGACGCGATCGTCGTGGACGCGGTCCGTGACGCGGCCTGGCGCGACGAGACACTGCCCGGCGGGAGCACACGCCGGAAGATGACCCCGGAGGGTCTTTACGGACGGAAGAAG
>NZ_RBMB01000068.1:0-2538 GCF_003989485.1 Kocuria sp. HSID17590
GCGTGGGTCATGAACGGGCTCTTCCAGGCAGGTGGGTGGTGTAGGAACTTCCATCCTGTGGCGAGGAGCCCGTTCCTCATCTCATCGCCACACCCGTGCCAAGAACCTCATGCCCCACAACACCTAGGGCACGTCCCGCCCGACGCACCGGTAGTCGCCCTGAGGACGACGCCGCCGCACCACCACTCCCCCGCACGCGAGGAAAGGGCCTTGACGCCCGCACGCGACCACGCCCCTGGTTCACCGGTCCCCCGGCCACGTGACGGGCCGGAGGACCGGGCAGGGTGATGCCTTAGATACTCCCGGTGCGCACCTTCGTGAGGAAGGGTGGGGTGGGGAGCGTCTAAGCCATCTTGAACACGTGCGGATCAGCCCGGTCGGTCGATCGGTCGCATCGGTTGACCACCTCATGGGTGGTTGAAGAAGGCCCACGGCATTACTCGTGGACAGTGGCGGCATGTGCGCACAGCTCCGGTACTCGCCTCGTGGCAGGGCTGCTGTCCACGAGCGGCACTGTAGGGCTTGGCACTCCTTCGCTGCCCAGGTCTTACGATCCCTGGTGACGGCCCCCGGCTGTGCGCTCGGCAAGAGAACCGGTTCTAACCCGGGGAGCACCGCGTGTGAGGCGGCTGGTGATGTTGATGCGGGGCCGCGTCTCAGGCCCCACCCAGGTCTTCC
This sequence comes from Kocuria sp. HSID17590, assembly GCF_003989485.1. NCBI lineage: Bacteria > Bacillati > Actinomycetota > Actinomycetes > Micrococcales > Micrococcaceae > Kocuria > Kocuria sp. HSID17590. The sequence continues at coordinate 679 of NZ_RBMB01000068.1, forward strand.
ATCGCTGGGCGCTCCATTGCACCTGTTGGCGCAGGCGCTAGAATGGACTCACGGTTTGAATACACCTTCAGGATAGGCCCCGTTGGCGCGGGGCCTTCCGCATGTCTAGGGCGTGTCGCCCTCAAGGTTCGTCGCAGGCCTAGTCCAGGAGGATCTACCTTCTGGCTGCTACCCCACAGTATGGCCGGAACCACTAAAAGATGGGACAATCTCTCCCATGAAAATTGGCGTGTACGTGGACGGTTACAACCTCTACTACGGGGGCCGTGGTATTTGTGGTCGGGGCACCCCAGGGTGGCGATGGATGGATATCAGATCCATGATGCATCAGGTTGTGTCCACACACTCAAATTGGCAGGGGCCGTTTGATTTAAGGGTGGTTTACTGCACCGCCCGTATTAAGGGGCGGGGAAATTCATCCGGTCAGCGCGACCAAGATGTTTATTTGAGAGCTTTGAAGACGCACGGCGCTGTAGACGTAATCGAATATGGAACCTATGTCGAAAGAATTGCTTATAGTCCTCTCGCTATCCCAGATAAGGGTAGACGGCCAATATTAGCTCAAGCGGACTGGCCGGTAGTCATCAAGGACTCTAAGGGTTCCGATGTTCCTGGAGCTACTTTTATGGCCTCTGTGTCGCGTAGAGAGGAAAAGGGCAGTGACGTAAACGTAGCTACCCATCTTCTTATCGATGTCCTGGAAAAGAACATCGATGCAGCCGTGGTGGTGAGTAATGACAGTGACCTAAAAAAGCCGATTGAAGTTTCTCGTACACATGTTCCAGTAGGTCTAGTAAACCCCACGAAAAGCTACCCCGCCGGTGCGCTCAACGGCTCCCCTACCGTGGGCGTTGGGGAGCACTGGTGGTACCAGCTGACCCCTGCCGACTTCACTTCGGCTCAGATGCCTTCCCCGGTGAAGCACCTGGTGAAGCCTCCTGGCTGGTGACACGCAAGCGAGCCCTCATGCTGATGGCATGAATAAACCCGGTCCCTGAGGGACCGGGCGGTATGTGTACAACTATACACACTGTAGAAGACTCAACGCTACTCATCTACAGATGCTTCTGGAGCCTTCGATACAGGGTGGCCCGGGACATCCCGAGGTCACGGGCTACCTGGGCCGCAGGTTGGCCCGCTTCGATCAGGCGGCGGGCGCTGCGGATCTGGGAGTCCGTGAACTGCTGGCGGCGACCTCCAAGATCCCCACCGGCAGCACGACGCTTAGCGATCGAGTCAGTGACCCGCTCCCGCTTAATCTCTAGCTCCATCTCGGCCAGGGCGGCCATCACGGTGAACACCATCGACCCCATCGGGGTCGAAGTGTCCACATCTCCCCCGCCGAGGTTGAGCACCCGCAATCCCACACCGCGCTCCCGAAGATCCTGAGCCAGCTCGAGCATGGTCTGCGTGGAGCGACCCAGCCTGTCCAAGGTTGTCACCACCAAGGTGTCCCCCTCATGGAGAGCCCCTACAGCCTGATCAAAGCTTGGGCGAGACGCCCGGGCACCCGAAACCCCGTGATCCACATAGAGATCATCCCGACGCACCCCCGCATCTAGTAGGTCTGTCACCTGCCGGTCCATGTCTTGGCCCCTCGTGGAGACCCGCGCATAACCAATCAGCTTCCCCATGCTTCACAACCACCTTCTGCGTGTCTCACAACCAACCACCAGCACCCCGTCCGGGGACCCCAGTTGAAAGACAAAGATACGAGACAGGTCAGAGCTCGGATGGGCTGACCCCGTTTGGTAGGTCCGGTGGTTGTGTGAGTCGTCCTGTTGCCCGGGGGTCCGGGCAGTGAGACTGGTCAGATCATGACGAACAGCAGGAAGCGTCACACCTCGGAGCAGGTCGTCC
>NZ_RBMB01000069.1:0-2293 GCF_003989485.1 Kocuria sp. HSID17590
CGTGGGTCATGAACGGGCTCTTCCAGGCAGGTGGGTGGTGTAGGAACTTCCATCCTGTGGCGAGGAGCCCGTTCCTCATCTCATCGCCACACCCGTGCCAAGAACCTCATGCCCCACAACACCTAGGTCCACCCGAGATGGATAAGACATCGCTCAGGCTCTCACGGCGTCGCGCTACCTTGGGGACTTAGGCCCAGTCCTTGTGCGGCGACGTGCCGCCGATACCGGCGTTGAACGTATTCGTCGGATCGAGCTCCTTGAAGTGCTCTTCCATGGACTCCGGCAGCTTGTAGATGCGACCGTAGTTGTGCTCGGCGGGCAGCTTCGCGCCGCGCTCCTCCAGCAGGTGCTGGATGCGGTCGTGCAGCGCCTCGGGATCCACGCCCTGCTTGGCGACATAGTCCTGGTGCATCACATGGCAGAAGAAGTGCCCGTAATACGCCTTGACCTCAAGCTGGTCGTCGATCTCCTCCGGCAGCACCTCGAGCCAGTTCCAATCGTCGCGACGCAGGGCCACATCGATGGGGATGAGCCCTGCGATGTGCCGGCGCTTCAACGCGGCGTAGCGAGTGGCGGCACTGGCCGCGCCGAACCGGTTGAGCGACGCGCTCTTTTCTTCATCAGACGTGCAGATGAAGAACTCACCAGTGTGCTCGGGCTCTGCGAAGAACTCCTTGAGCATCTTCTCGCTCGCGGCCTTCTGCGACTCGCTGACGGTGAGCAGCAGGTGATGCTCGAAACGGTTGCGGTACTCCATCATGCGCTTGGGCAGCTGGTTGGGCAGCACGCTGAACATGGCTTGCGATACCGTGTCGGCGAAGGTCGGACCAATGCCGGGAATCTTCGAGAACAAGCCGTTGGCCCACGTCTTGAACGAGAACATGCGCGTCTGCAGCGCTGGACTCATGAACTTCAGGAAGACGAAGGTGTCTTTGCCGTACTTCTCGGCCAAGTCGAAGGCACTGCGGCCCATGTACTCACCAGAGATAGGCAGCGGCATGTCGGCTTCGAGGAACAACCGACGGATCTCTTCGAGCTCGTGCGTGTTGTTCGTGCCGATGTAAAACACGGTCGGGTGCACTTCGCGAGGGAAGGTGCGGGTGCGCACCGCGAACACCATCAGCTTGCCGGCCGAGCCGGATGCCTCGAACAGGTACTCGGGGTTCGCATTGTAGCGAGCAGGCGAAGGCACGATCTTGCGCAAGTGCTCGGCGTACTCGGTCTCGTTCGAGTCTTCGGGAGCTGGGGTGACATCCTCGGGAGACCACTCGCCGCGCTGTAGACGGTCGAGTGCGACCTCAGGGTCGTCTCCGAGCGAGATGCCCAGGTGATTGACCAGCTCGACCTTGCCGTCGTCGTTGACGCGGGCGAAGATCGCTTCGCGCGTGAATGCCGGACCCTTGCGAATCTGGCTGCCGCCCGAGTTGTTCGCGATGCCGCCGATGACCGAGGCGCCGATTGATGTCGACCCGATCACCGAGTGCGGCTCGCGCTGGTGCTTGGCGAGCGCGTCGGTCAGGTGTGTCAGCGGAGTGCCCGCGAGCGAGATCGCCTCGCGCGCGTCGTTGATGAGGTGCACCTCATCGATGCGGTGAGTCGAGATGATCACAATGGGGCGATCGTAGTCTTGGAAGCCGGGGCCGGATCCACCAGTCAGGCCCGTGTTCGATGCCTGCGGGATGACGATGAGGTTGTTGTCGACGGATACCTGCAGCGCCCGCCACATCTCGACCAGCGTGCCGGGGCGCACCACGGCGAAGACTGGTCCTCCGCCGAATCGATAGCCTTTGCTGAATGGCATCGTGGCACGCTCAGAGGTCAGTACATGTTCGTCGCCGACGATTCTCTTGAACGCATCGATCGCTTCGTGCGAAGTCGTGGTGGTCTGTCCTGGTTGCGTCATCTCTAAGCTTCCTATATTCAGTTGCATCACAAGCGCGTCATGATGCTGAGGGGATGTCGCCTTGATCCGAGCTAGTCCGCGGTCGTTCATTTTTTGATGGGCGGGGAAACGAGCCAGGGGGACGACGTCTGCGACCGTCTGCCCGGAAGCTCGCTACGGCGTCCAAGGAGTGTGCGTGTGCGTATGCATGTGCATACGCGCATCCTCATTGTAGAAGATGCGCATCAGATAGTTTCGGACCGCGGTACTTTCGGACTCCGGTAGGTCCGGACCGTGACCGACGCGATCGTCGTGGACGCGGTCCGTGACGCGGCCTGGCGCGACGAGACACTGCCCGGCGGGAGCACACGCCGGAAGATGACCCCGGAGGGTCTTTACGGACGGAAGAAG
>NZ_RBMB01000070.1:0-1299 GCF_003989485.1 Kocuria sp. HSID17590
GGGAGGCGATCGGGGTGTGGGTGAACCACTTCAACTACCATCGGCCTCACACCGCCTGCGGCGACCAGCCCCCGGCCTCACGCACCCCCGCCCGAGTCAACAACGTCACGCCCTCCTACACCTAGGGCTCGACTCCCTAGGTCCACCGGGACGGATGAGTCGAGACATCGGTCAGAGGCTGGGCAGGCCATAGAATCGCGTGGCGGCGAGGGCCGCGCCCGGTCCGAGAACGGGTCATCGCCTCACGCCGTCAGCTGACCCGCGACGGCCGGCACACCGGCGAAATCCTCGCCACCGGCCACATCGACGAGCCCGGAGGCTATTGCTGAAACACATTGCCTGAACATATTGGTGGAGCTGAAGGTGTGTAGGTTCAGGACATCGTTCATAGGTGAGTCGGGACATCGTTCATAGTGGTCCGTGACGATGAGGGATGTCTAAAGCGCGTCTGATTGTTCTGGCCGTCACGCAGCGGCAGCAAACGCAGGCCGAGGTCGCCCGCCGCTACCGGGTGTCCTGGCGATGGGTCCACGAACTGATCCGACGATACGAACAGGGCGGTTGGGACGCGATCGAGCCCCGAAGTCGGCGCCCCCGCAGCAACAGTGCCGCCACCGCCGAACCCGTGCGAGCCCGCATCCTGGCCCTGCGTCGCGTCCTCACGGACTCCGGACTGGACGCTGGCCCGGTCACCATCGCCTGGCACCTCGAACACGAACACCCGCGCGCCCCGTCGACCTCCACGATCCGCCGGATCCTGCACAAAGCAGACCTGATCACCCCAGAACCGAAGAAGCGCCCCAAAAGCAGCATCCACCGGTTCGAAGCAGACCAACCCAACGAAACCTGGCAATCCGATTTTCCCCCGCAAGCGGGAGGTGCCCCCACCACTGGCCGCTGGCCGACGGCAGCGACGTCGAGATCCTCAACTGGCTCGACGACCACTCCCGGCTACTGCTCTCCGCCACCGCCCACCGCCGCGTCACCGCCGCACTTGTCGTGGACAGCTTCACCACGAACATCACCACCTACGGGCCACCAGCCTCCACCCTGACCGATAACGGGCTCGTCTTCACCACCTGCTCCCGCGGCGCCCGCAACGCCTTCGAATACCTGCTGGCCCCCCTGGGCATCGAGCAAAAGAACGGCCAACCCTTCCACCCCCAGGCCCATGAACCGTCCCAGGTTCTCGGCCGCTTCTATGCGGGGAGCGGCTCTGGGTTGAGGGCCGCGTAGTAGGCCGCCTCGAACTCGTCGGGGCTGACCATTCCGAGGCTACCGTGGAGCCTGCGGTGGTTG
>NZ_RBMB01000071.1:0-1182 GCF_003989485.1 Kocuria sp. HSID17590
GCACCGCCGACCGCCACGCGCGCGCCCGGGCTGCGCAGCACCAGCCGGTCCCCCGGCACGAGCGTCAACGGGTGGGCGAGCTGCAGGCGGGCGTGCTCCGCGTCCAGCGGTCGCAGCCGCGCGCCCACCCCGGCCGTTCCGGCGTGCACCACCACCTGCTCCGGGACCTCCGTGAAGGGCGCCCCGCGTTCCCGACGCACCTCCAGGACGTCGGTGACCGGCCAGGACCGCGGGGTCAGCAGCGTGTCTCCGCGGTGGATCGCCTCCTTGCTCGTGCCGCGCAGGTTCACGGCCACGCGGTTCGTGGGCCCGATCTCCTGCACGGACGTGTTCTGACTCTGCAGCGAGCGCACCGTGACCTCCTGCTCCCCCGCGGCTCCGCGCAGCACCATGCGGTCCCCCACGCGCAGGGTGCCCGCCGTGAGCGTCCCCGTGACCACGGTCCCGGCCCCCGAGATGGTGAACGCCCTGTCGATCCACAGCCGCACGCGCGCCTCCGGGTCCGGCGCGGGAACGCGGGCCAGCACGGCGTCGAGCGCGGCGCGGAACTCGTCGAGCCCCGTGCCGTCCTGCGCAGAGACGACGACGGCGGGCGCCTCGGCGAGTCCCGTTCCCGCCAGTTCCGCGCGGGCCTGGGCCACGACGTCGGCCACCCGTTCCGGAGCGCGGTCCGCCTTGGTCACCACGATCAGCCCGTCGCAGATGCCCAGGGCCGCGACGGCGTCCCGGTGGTCGCCGGACTGGGCCTGCCACCCCTCGTCCGCGGCCACCACGAAGCACACCACGGGGGCCGGCCCCACCCCGGCGAGCATGTTGCCGAGGAAGCGCTCGTGCCCGGGGACGTCCACGAACGCCACGTGCCGCCCGGAGGGCAGCTCCGTCCACGCGAAGCCGAGGTCGATCGTGAGCCCGCGCTGCTTCTCCTCGTCCCAGCGGTCCGGTTCGATGCCCGTGAGTGCCCGCACGAGCGTGCTCTTGCCGTGGTCCACGTGACCGGCGGTTGCCACCACGTACATCAGCGCAGTCCCTCCAGCGCGGCGCGCGCGGCGTCGGTCAGTGCGGCGTCGTCCGCCTCCGGAACGCAGCGCAGGTCCACGAGGCACGCACCGTCGTGCACGCGCGGCAGCACGGCGGGGGTGCCCAGCCGCAGCGGTGCGGCTGCCGCTTCCGGCAGCCGCACCG
>NZ_RBMB01000072.1:0-1178 GCF_003989485.1 Kocuria sp. HSID17590
AGTTCCGCGAAGACGTCGTGCGAGTGGCCCGGTCCCGTGAGGACGGCATCACCATCGCGCAGATCGCGAAGGACTTCGGAGTCCACGAAATGACGCTGCATAAGTGGATCCGCCAAGCCGATATCGACGATGGCAACCGGCCCGGCAGGACACGGGAGGAGTCGACCGAGCTGCGTGAGGCCCGCAAGCAGATCCGGCTGCTCCAGCAGGAGAACGAGGTCCTCCGCCGTGCCGCGGCCTACCTGTCCCAGGCGAACCTGCCGGGAAAAGGTTCTACCCGCTCGTGAGTGAGCTCGCCGCTGACGGCATCCCCGTCACGGTGTCCCTGCGGGTCCTCAAGCTCTCCCGTCAGCCCTACTACCGCTGGCGCCACCAGCAGGTCACCCAGGCTGAGCTGACTGAGGCCTACCGCGCCAACGCGTTACTGGACGCCCACGTCGACGACCCCGAGTACGGGCACCGGTTCCTGGTCGGCGAAGCCGCCGAGGCCGGCGAAGTGATGTGCCAGCGGACGGCATGGAGCATCTGCCGGGACAACCAGTGGTGGTCCGTGTTCGGGAAGAAGCGCGGCAAGAACGGAAAGCGTCCCGGGCCACCGGTCCACGACGATCTCGTGAAGCGGGACTTCTCCGCCGATGACGTCAACGAACTGTGGCTGACCGACATCACAGAGCACTGGACCGACGAGGGAAAGCTCTACCTCTGCGCCATCAAGGACGTGTTCTCAGCCCGGATCGTCGGCTACTCGATCAGCGACCGTATGAAGGCGCGACTGGCGGTGAACGCCCTGGACAACGCCGCTTCCCGCCGCGGTGACGTCGCTGGCTGCATCGTACATTCGGACCGAGGATCCCAGTTCCGGTCACGCAAATTCGTGCAGACGTTGAACCGTCATCACCTCATCGGATCGATGGGGAGAGTCGGTGCCGCTGGGGACAACGCCGCGATGGAGTCCTTCTTCGCCCTGCTGCAAAAGAACGTCCTGGACCGGAAGCGGTGGCGGACCCGCGACGAGCTCCGGATCGCGATCGTTACCTGGATCGAACGCAAGTATCACCGCCGCCGTCGACAGGCCCGTCTGGGTCGATTGACCCCCATCGAATACGAGACCATCATGAACCCCGCCGTGAGCCTCGCGGCCTGACACCCCAACTGTCACCTGTTCGTGCGGCAGTCCC
>NZ_RBMB01000073.1:0-1157 GCF_003989485.1 Kocuria sp. HSID17590
CGAGGTAGCCGAGCGATGAATGCCGGCGGTCGTGGTTGTATTCGGTCTTCCAGTCGCCGATCACGACCTGGGCGTGGAGCAGCGAGTAGAAGCTGTTGATGTTCAGGCACTCGTCGCGGAGCCTGCTGTTGAACGACTCGACGTACCCGTTGTGCCAGGGCGAGCCGGGCGGGATGTAGAACAGGCCGGTGCGGGTACCGGCCCAGTCGGCCATCGCGTCGCTGATGAACTCGGGGCCGTTGTCGGATCGGAGCACCGCGGGGGCGCCGCGGACGGCGACGAGGTCCTCGAGGTGGGCGGTGAGCCGGTCCGCGGTGATCGACCGTTCGACGAGCCCGCCGATGCACTCGCGGGTGTGCTCGTCGACGATGGAGCAGATCTTGATCGGACGGCCCTGCTCGTCCGCGTCGAACTGGAAGTCCACCGCCCACACGAGGTTCGGTGCGACCGCTGCCGGGGCGTCGACGGTCGAAGACCCAACGCGTTTGCGGCGACGCCGCTGCGGGACGCGCAGCCCTTCCTCGCGCCAGAGCCGTTGGATCTTCTTGTGGTTCACGACCCACCCCTCGCCGCGGGCATCGTGGTAGGCCCTGCGGTATCCCCACCGCGGGTGCTTCTTCGCATACGCCCGCAGCCAGTCCCGCAACGCCAGGTCCGGGTCGGCTGTCGTCTCACCCTGGAGCGGGCGACGGTATGCGGACCTGCTCAGCCCGGCCAGACGGCACGCCATTCGTTCGCTCACCCGCAGCTTGCGCTTGAGGTGGTCGACGGCGGCACGGCGCCTGCCCGGGCCTAGAAGTTTCCCTCAGCCAACTCCTTCAGCGCGGCCTTCTCGAGCTCTGCCTCGGCGAGCAGCCGCTTGAGCGTGGCGTTCTGCTTCTCGAGCTCCTTCAGCCGCTTCGCGTCGTCGGCCTTCAGCCCGCCGTACTGGTTCCGCCACCGGTAGTACGTCTGCTCGGACACTCCGAGCTCTCGACACACCCCGGCGATGTCGCTACCGCCCGCGAGCATCCTGTCGGCCTGCCCGAGCTTACGGACGACCTGCTCCGAGGTGTGACGCTTCCTGCTGTTCGTCATGATCTGACCAGTCTCACTGCCCGGACCCCCGGGCAACAGGACGACTCACACAACCACCGGACCTACCAAACGGGGTCAGC
>NZ_RBMB01000074.1:0-1122 GCF_003989485.1 Kocuria sp. HSID17590
CTAGGTGTTGTGGGGCATGAGGTTCTTGGCACGGGTGTGGCGATGAGATGAGGAACGGGCTCCTCGCCACAGGATGGAAGTTCCTACACCACCCACCTGCCTGGAAGAGCCCGTTCATGACCCACGCTAATGCACCCCTGACCCCGACCGGCCGACGACGCATGGTGCTACGCCACCTCGACGACGGCCTGCCCCAGGCTCACGTGGCTGCGGAGTTCCGCGTCTCCCGGCCCACCGTGGCGACCTGGGTGGCCCGCTACCGCGCTGCAGGCGAAGCAGGACTGTATGACCGCACCAGCCGACCAGGATCCTGCCCATCCCAGATCAGCTCTGGTCTCATTGCCGAGATCGATTCCCTGCGGCGGCAGAAGAAGTGGTCGGCCCGCCGTATCCACCACCACCTGCAGGGACTGGGGTACCAGCTGCACCTGCGCACCGTGGGCCGGTGGTTGCACCGACTCGGGATCTCCCGGCTACGTGATCTCACCCCGGATGGGGAGAGCCTGCGCCGGGCACCCCAACGCATCCGTGCCGGGTGGGCCGGGCACATGGTCCACCTGGATGTGAAGAAGCTCGGGAGGATCCCTGACGGTGGTGGCTGGTGGGCCCACGGGCGAGGCTCCCAACAAGCCCTGGCTTCCAAACGCGCACACAAGCAACGCGTGGGGTACACCTACCTGCACTCAGCCGTGGACGGGTTCTCCCGCTTGGCCTACACCGAGGCCCTCGATGATGAGAAAGCGGCCACCACGATCGGATTCTTCTGCCGGGCCCGGGCGTTCTTCGCCGCCCACGGGATCACCCGTATCCACCGGGTGGTCACCGACAACGGCGCCAACTACCGAGCGAAAGACTTCACCCGCACCGTGAGCGGACTGGCGGGCAGGCATCAACGCATCCGCCCCTACACCCCGCGGCATAACGGCAAGGTTGAGCGCTACAACCGGTTACTGGCCGATGAGGTCCTCTACGCCCGCCCGTATCCCAGCGAGCAGGCCCGCCGGGAGGCGATCGGGGTGTGGGTGAACCACTTCAACTACCATCGGCCTCACACCGCCTGCGGCGACCAGCCCCCGGCCTCACGCACCCCCGCCCGAGTCAACAACGTCACGCCCTCCTACA
>NZ_RBMB01000075.1:0-1044 GCF_003989485.1 Kocuria sp. HSID17590
TGCTGCTCGACTCGGGTCTGGTCCGCGGCCGACGCTTCTTCCGGCTCGCCTTCTTCGTGCCGTACGCGGTGCCCGGCGTCGTCGCGGCGATCATGTGGGGGTTCCTGTACTCGCCCAACCTGTCGCCGTTCGCTGCGGTCACCGGCCGGGTCGACCTGCTCGGCGCGGACCTGGTGCTGTGGGCCATCGCCAACGTCGTGACCTGGGTGTACGTCGGCTACAACATTTTGATCATCTACTCGTCGCTGCTGGCGATCCCGCCGGAGATCTACGAGGCGGCCCGGCTCGACGGTGCCGGCCCGGCCCGGATCGCCTGGTCGATCAAGATCCCGATGGTGCTGCCGGCGATCGTGCTGACCACCGTCTTCTCCATCATCGGCACCCTGCAGCTGCTGGCCGAACCGCAGGTGTTCCGGACCTTCAGCTCGGCGGTGTCCAGCACGTACACCCCGAACCTGACCGTCTACTCCACCTCGTCGATCCCCAACTTCAACCTGGCCGCGGCCTTCTCGGTGGTGCTCGCCTTGGCGACCTTCGCGCTGTCCTTCACGTTCCTGAAGTTCACCCAGCGCCGGGACGCGCGATGAGCGCCCCGGCCCGTACCGCCGCCGCCCGTACCGCCGCCGGCCGCCCACCCGGCGGTCCACCGGCCCACGAGTCGCTGCTCTCACGGTCCGCCGCGACCCTGGTGATGCTGGTCTGCACCGCGTACTTCCTGGTGCCGATCTGGTGGCTGGTGGTCGCCGCGGCGAAACCCGACGGGCGGATCACCCAGGGCGCGCCGCTGTGGTTCGACGACTTCGCGCTGGTCGACAACATCACCGAGGTGCTGACCTACCGCGACGGGGTGTTCCCCCGGTGGATCCTCAACAGCGTCGCCTACACCGGCGGCGCCGCCCTGCTCGGCACCCTGCTCGCGGCGATGTGCGGGTACGCCCTGGCCAAGTACCGGTTTCCCGGCCGGGAGACGCTGTTCAACGTGGTGCTCGGGGGAGTGCTGGTGCCGGCGACCGCGCTCGCCCTGCCGCTGTTTCTGATCTTCAG
>NZ_RBMB01000007.1:0-123954 GCF_003989485.1 Kocuria sp. HSID17590
CGCGCGCTGCGGGAGCTGGGCCTGAGCCCCGTGACCGCCGCCCGGCCGACGCCGCGGGACCTGGCGGACGCGGTCGACGCCGCGCTCGGCACCGCACGAACCGCCGGCCGCACCACGGCCGGAACAGACGCACGACCAACGACCTGCACCGACACGGATCAGGAGAACGAGAAGATGAACGACGACGAGATGTCCTACGACCTGGTGTCGCGCCCGCGCAGGCTGCGCACCACCCCCGCCATGCGCCGGTTCGCGGCCGAGACGCGGGTGACGCCCTCCGAGCTGATCCTGCCGGTCTTCGTCAAGGAGGGGCTGAGCGAGCCGCAGCCGCTCGCGTCCATGCCGGGCGTGGTCCAGCACAGCATGGACTCGCTCAAGCGCGCGGCCGCGGAGGCCGTGGAACTCGGCCTCAGCGGCTTCATGCTCTTCGGCGTGCCCGAGACCCGTGACGCGGTGGGCTCGGCGGCGCTGGACCCGGAGGGGATCCTGAACCGCGGCATCCGTGCCGTGCGGGAAGAGGTGGGGGACGAGATCGTGGTGATGTCGGATCTGTGCCTGGACGAGTTCACGGACCACGGCCACTGCGGCGTGCTGGACGAGCAGGGCCGCGTGGACAACGACCGCACCCTGGAGATCTACGGCCGCATGGGCGTGGCGCAGGCGCAGGCCGGAGCGCACATGGTGGCTCCGTCCGGCATGATGGACGGCCAGGTGGGCGTGATCCGGGCCGCGCTGGACGCCGCCGGGCGCGAGGACGTCTCGATCCTGGCCTACAGCGCCAAGTACTCCTCCGCCTTCTACGGACCGTTCCGCGAGGCCGTGGACTCCACGCTGACCGGGGACCGCAAGGCCTACCAGATGGATCCCGCCAACCGTCGGGAGGCCCTGCTGGAGATGCAGCTGGACCTGGACGAAGGCGCGGACATGGTCATGGTCAAGCCCGCCATGAGCTACCTGGACATCCTGCGCGAGGTCGCGGACGCCTCCCCGGTGCCGGTCTCCGCGTACCAGATCTCCGGGGAGTACGCGATGATCGAGGCCGCCGCCGCGAACGGGTGGATCAACCGGGACGCCGCCGTGCGGGAGTCCGTGCTGTCCATCAAGCGCGCGGGCGCGAACTCGATCCTGACCTACTACGCCACGGAGCTCGCGCGGTGGTTCCGTGACGAGAACGGCCGGTAACCACACGAGCGCCGCGCGTGGGTCTGCCGCGCCACGGTGTCCCCGGGAGCCGCTCCCGGCGAAAGGAATGAAGTGATCTCATGAGTGTTTCGCAAGAACTGTTCGACCGCGCCCGTCGGGTGATGCCCGGGGGAGTGAACTCCCCCGTGCGCGCGTTCAACTCGGTGGGCGGCACCCCGCCGTTCATCGCCGCAGCAAAGGGCCCCTACCTCACGGACGTGGACGGCCGGGAGTACGTGGATCTCGTGTGCTCGTGGGGTCCCGCCCTGCTGGGCCACGCCCACCCTGTGGTGACCGAGGCCGTGCACGAGGCCGTGGAGCGTGGGCTGGGCTTCGGTGCCTCGACCCGCGGGGAGACCGAGCTCGCGGAGCTCGTGGTGGACCGCGTGGCACCGCTGGAGGAGATCCGCATGGTCTCCACGGGCACGGAGGCCACCATGACGGCCCTGCGCCTGGCCCGTGGCTACACCGGGCGGGACCTCGTGGTGAAGTTCGCCGGCTGCTACCACGGCCACGTGGACTCCCTGCTCTCCGAGGCCGGTTCCGGGGTGGCCACCCTCGCTCTGCCCGGTTCCGCCGGAGTCACGGCCGCCACGGCCGCCCAGACGCTCGTGGTGCCCTACAACGACCTCGCCGCCCTCGAGGCCGTCTTCGCCGAGCACCCGGGAGAGATCGCCGCCGTCATCACCGAGGCCGCCCCCTGCAACATGGGCGTGGTCACCCCGGCGAACGAGTTCAACGCTGAGATCCGGCGTCTCACGCAGGACAGCGGCGCCCTGATGATCCTCGACGAGGTCCTCACGGGCTTCCGTGTGCACGAGGCCGGCTACTGGGGACTGAGCAACGAGCACGGCGAGGACTGGGCCCCGGACCTCTTCACGTTCGGCAAGGTCATCGGCGGGGGACTGCCCACCGCCGCACTCGGCGGTCGCCGCGAGATCATGGAGCACCTCGCACCCACGGGGCCCGTCTACCAGGCGGGCACGCTGTCCGGGAACCCCGTGGCCATGGCTGCCGGTCTCGCCACCCTGAAGCTCGCGGACCGGGTGGCGTACCAGACCATCGACCGGCGCTCCGAGCAGCTGCGTGCCGGATTGCGCGAGGCGTTCGACGCCGCCGGGCTCGACTACTCGATCCAGGAGGCGGGCAACCTGTTCTCCGTGGCGTTCGGCACGCGCGAGCACGGCGTGCACGACTACGCGGATGCCAAGGCGCAGGAGAGCTTCCGCTACACCCCGTTCTTCCACGCGATGCTCGATGCCGGGGTCTACCTCCCGCCCTCGGTCTTCGAGGCCTGGTTCCTCTCCGCCGCCCACGACGACTCCGCGATGGACCGGATCCTCTCGGCGCTGCCCGCCGCCGCTGAGGCCGCTGCCGCCGCGCAGCCGCCGCAGGACTGAGCGGGCACCCCGCGCCGCCCACGGCGGCCGCGGGAGTGTGACGACGGCGCGGCACCCCTTCGCGGGGTGCCGCGCCGTTTTTCTCTCGGCAGGTCTGCGGGTGCGCGGAACGGGCCTTCTCAGGGGCGCGGGTGCACGGGCCAGGTGCCGTCCACCACGGCGTCGGGATCCTTGCGCCGGAAGTACTCCTGCAGGGAGGCGGCCTGCTCGGCGGCCCACCCGATCTGCAGCTCGTGCAGGGCGGTGGCGGGCTGGCGCAGCTCGGCGAAGCGCTCGGCCAGGGCGGTGGCCAGGCGCTCGGTGGCGAGCGCGTCCGCGGCGGAGGTGTGGGCGGCGTCGAGCACCACGCCGTACTCCTCGCACAGGGCACCCAGGGTGCGCTTGCCGCGACGGTAGCGGTGCACCTGCTTGTTGAGGACGAACGGGTCCAGGACCGGCATCGGCGTCATGGCCGGGAGATTGTGGCGTTCGTTCTCGCGCGCCAGGACCGTGAGGTCGTAGGCGGCGTTGAAGGCCAGCACGGGTACGCCGTCGTGCCACATGCCGGCGAGGACGCCGTCGAGCTCCGCGGCGACCTCCGCGGCGGGGCGGCCCTCCGCGCGGGCGCGCTCGGTGCTCACGCCGTGCACCGCCGCGGCCTCCTCGGGGATCTCGATCCCGGGGTCCGCGAGCCACTCCCACTCCCGCAGCACGTCCCCGGTGGGTGAGACCAGGACTACGGAGGCTGTCACGATGCGTGCCTGCTGGGGGTCGCGCCCGGTGGTCTCCAGGTCGAAGCACGCGCGGGGGCCTTCGGTCCACGACGCATCCGGGCCCACGACGGTGCCCTCGAGCGGGTTCACCGCGGTGCCTCCGAGCGGGGCGCCGGGAGCGGGTCGCTGCGGGGAGCCGACGACGTCGGGCGCGTCCGAGCCGTGCGGCGCCCGGTCCAGGGGCGGTTTCGCGGCGGCCGTTGGCGCAGCGTCCACGTGTGGAGCGTTGTCCTGCGGGGTCTCGGCGCGCGCGGCGTCGCCCTGGGGAGAGTTGACGTGCGGCGCCTCGAAGAGGGCGGGCTGCTCGGGGAGTGCCGGTTCCGGGGCCGTCCCACCGGCACCGGCCGGCGGGGTGGGCGCGTCGAAGAGCGCGGGCTGGTCGGAGTCCTCGGGATGCTGCGCGGAAGCCATGACCTCACGGTACCGGGGGCCGCCGACACGCTTATGCGTGTCGGAGTGCCGTGGTCTGATGTGGTCATGCACACGCAGCGAGAAGCCTCCTGGCGCGTCCTGCCGCCCCGCGGGGTGGACGAGGCACAGGCCCCCCTGGAGCTGGACCCCGCGCAGGAAACCGTGGTGGGACTCGCGCCGGGACACGGCCCCGTCCTGGTCCTGGGCGCCCCGGGCACGGGACGCAGCACCGTCACGGTCGAGGCCGTGGTCCGCAGGATCGCCGCGGGAACGGATCCGCAGCGGCTGCTCGTCCTCACTCCCTCGCGGGAGTCCGCCGCCGCCCTGCGGGACCGCGTGAGCCGCCGGGCCTCCGCCACCATCAGCACACCGCTCGTGCGCGCGTGGCAGGCGTACGCGTTCGACGTCCTGCGCCGGGCGCAGGCGCAGGGTCTGCTCCCCGGCATCGTCACGCCGCCCGTCCTGCTCTCGGGTCCGGAGCAGGACGCCTTCCTCGCGGAGATGATGCGCGGTCACGAGGCCGGCTACGGCAGCTCCGTCGTGTGGCCGGCGGAACTGGACCAGGCCCTCGGCACGCGCGGTTTCCGCGGCCAGCTGCGGGAGCTGTTCGACCGCATGAACGAGTACCGGGTGACCCCGGAGCAGCTCGCGGCGTGGGCCGAGCCCCTGGGCCACCCCGAGTGGCGGACGGCCGCGGCCTTCCGCGCCGAGTACCAGGAGATCCGCGCCCTGCGCATGCCCAGCGCGTTCGACCCCTCCGAGCTCGTGGACCGTGCCGCGAAGGTTCTGGAGGAGAACCCGGAGTTCCTCGCGGCCGAGCAGCAGCGCCTGGACGTGGTCCTCGCGGACGACCTCCAGGAGGCCACTCCCTCGGCGCACCGGCTCATTGGAGTGCTCACGCGCGGGCGGGACGCCGTGTTCACGGCGGACCCGGACACCACCGTCCAGGGGTTCCGCGGCGCCCGACCGGACCTGCTGCGCACGCTCGAGGAGCGTGTGGGCACCCCGTCCCACCCGCTGCAGCGGCTCCACCTCGGCACGAGCCACCGCATGCCGCGGCAGGTGGGTCTCGCGTGGCAGCGTGTGGCCCGCGCGGTCTCGGTGGTGGCGGGGGCCCGCGTCCAGCGCGCCCCGGAGCACCCGGTCGGCCCGGACGGCGAACCCCATGAGGGATCCGTGCGGGTGGCAGTGTTCGACTCGCCCACCGCCCAGGCCAGGTGGTGCGCGGACCGCTTCCTGCGGCTGCACGTCCTCGAGGGGGTGCCGTACCGCGAGATGGCGGTCATCGTCCGCAGCGGCTCCCAGCTCTCGGCGCTCACCCGGCAGCTCGCCGCGCTGGGCGTCCCCACCACCACCTCCGCGGCGGAGACACCCCTGCGGGACGAGCCCGCCGTCATTCCCCTCCTCAATGCCCTGCGCATCCTGCTGGCCGCCCAGGACAGGGACTCCGGACGCGACGGCGCGGCGGAGCTCGCTCCCGTCGACGGCGAGGCGTCAGCGTCCGGGGCCGAGGTCCCTGCGCCCGGCGCGGCGATGCCGCCGAGCGGTGACGGGCTCCGGGCCGCCGCTGGTGAGCTCTCCGCGACCGGTGACGAGCTTCCCCCGGCTCACGACCAGGCCCCCGCGTCCACCGACGAACCTGTCCCGACCGCCGACGACGCCCCCGAGGACCTGGACGCCGAGGCACGCGGGACCATGCTCACCGCCACGGCGGCCGTCTCCCTGCTGACCTCCCGGATCGGCGGCGCCTCACCCATGGAGGTCCGCCGGATCCGGCAGAAGCTCCGCGGCTACGAGCTGCGCACGGGCGGTGGCCGCACGAGCGACGACCTCCTGGTGCAGGCGCTCACGGACGGTGTGCTCCTCGAACTCGCCGAGGTCCGCTCGGACGCCGCCGCCCGTGTCGCGGACATGCTCCTGGAGGGCCAGAACGCGCTCCAGGAACCGGGGGCCACGGCGGAGTCCGTCCTGTGGGCCCTGTGGGAGGCCTCGGGTGTCGCTCCGAGGTGGCGCCGTCGTGCTTTGGCCGGTGGAGCGGAGTCGGTGCGCGCGGACCGGGACCTGGACGCCGTCGTCGGCCTGTTCGAGGCCGCCGAGCGCTTCGTGGACCAGGTTCCCGGCGCCACGGCCCGTGCGTTCATGGAGTACATGGACCACCAGGAGCTGCCCATGGACACCCTCGCCGCCCGCGCTCCCGCGGAGGACAACGTCTCCGTGATGACCCCTGCGGGTTCCGCGGGACGGCAGTGGGCCCACGTGGTGGTCGCCGGCGTGCAGCAGGGGGTGTGGCCCAACACAGCCCTGCGCGGGCAGCTGCTGGGCACGGACGTCCTCACGGACGCGCTCGACCACGGGCCGGAGCAGGCGCTGCGCCTGGGCGCGGTGGACCGGCTGCGGCAGGTGCGCTTCGACGAGCTGCGGCAGTTCGCCACGGCCGTCTCCAGGGCGGGGGAGAGCCTCGTCGTCACCGCCGTCGCGTCACAGGACGAGCAGCCCTCCGAGTTCGTGGACCTGGTGGTCGGCGACGAGGGGCAGGACACCGGGACCGTGACCGAGCACGTCACCGCGCCCGAGCCCCTCACCCTGCGGCAGCTCACGGGCACGCTGCGACGCACCCTGACCAGCGGTGCGTCCGGCGAGCACGAGCGGGAGGCCGCGGCCCGGCTGCTGCACGAGTTCGCCACGGTGGCAGATCCGGTGCGGGGGGCGGCCCCGGACGAGTGGTGGGGCCACGCCCCGCTGTCCACCGAGGAGGCGCTGTTCGACGCAGAGGAGGCGGTGCGCGTCTCACCGTCCAAGATCGAGACGATCCACCGTTCACCCCTCGACTGGTTCGTCGCCGAGGCCCGGGCCACCGAGGTCACGGACCTCAGCCGCAGCCTGGGCACCCTGGTGCACGACATCGCCGAGAACATGCCGGAGGCGGACGCCACGGAGCTCGTGGCCGAGCTGCGACGTCGCTGGCCCACGCTCGGCATGCCCGCCGGGTGGACGGGCGCGCAGGAGCTTGAGCGCGCGGAGGAGATGCTCCGCAAGTTCGCGCAGTACGCCCGTGAGATGGGCAGCAAGCACGGACGGCGGCTCGCGGGAGTAGAGGGAAGCTTCGAGGTGCTCGTGCGGGATGCCGCCAGGGACGCACTGCTCACCGGGCGCGTGGACCGGCTCGAGGTGGACGCCCACGGACGCCACGTGGTGGTGGACCTGAAGACGGGCCGCTCCAAGCCCTCCAAGGAGGACCTTCCCGAACACCCCCAGCTCGCCGCGTACCAGGTGGCGCTGCAGGCCGGAGCCGGGCGGGCCATGGAGGAGCTCAGCCGCACCGAGGACCTGCACGAGGCGCACCGGCCCGAGCGGATCGAGCTGCCCGAGGGCGTCGTGCTCGCCCAGCCGGGCGGTGCCCTGCTGGTCCAGCTCGGCGGTTCCACCAAGGCCCCGGGCGTCCAGGAGCAGGAACCGCTGGACGAGGAGCAGAGCTGGGCCAGGGAACTGATCACCCGGGCCGCCGCGCTGGTGGCGGGAACCCGGTTCGAAGCGCGCCACACGGCGGCCCAGGAGTCCGGGTACGGCATCCGGTGCGCGGTGCCGTGGGTGTGCCCGCTGTGCGCACAGGGGAGACAGGTGACGGAGAAGTGACCGTGCAGGAGAACTCCGAGGAGAAGGTCCGGTACACACCGGAGCAGATCGCCGAGGCGCTGGGGGAGCACCCGCCCACCGAGCAGCAGTCGGCGGTGATCTCCTCGCCCCTGACACCCCGGCTGGTGGTGGCGGGTGCGGGGTCCGGCAAGACGACCACCATGTCCGACCGCGTCGCGTGGCTCGTGGCCAACGAGCTCGCCCGCCCCGAGGAGATCCTCGGCGTCACGTTCACGCGCAAAGCGGCCGGCGAGCTGTCCCAGCGGATCAACGTCAAGCTGCGCAAGCTGCGCGCCGCGGGGCTGATCGCCGGGCCGGACGGGGAGGACGAGGCCCCGGCGGCCGTCCAGGAACCCACCGTGAGCACCTACCACTCCTACGCGAACTCGCTGGTGCGCAGCTACGGCCTGAGGCTCGGCGTGGAGTCGGACACCGTGCTGCTCGGCCAGGCCCAGGCCTGGCAGCTGGCCCACGACCTCGTCCAGAGCTGGGACGGCCCCCTGCCGGCGAAGGTTCCGGCGGCTTCCACGCTGACCACTGGGCTGATGAAGCTCGCCTCCGAGGCGTCCGAGCACCTGGTGGACGCTGGCCGGGTGCGCGAGTACGTCCACGACCTCCGGCTGCGCTGCCAGGATGCCCCGCCGGAGGGCAGGAAGCGCACTCCGGGCAAGGTCACGAGTGTGCTCGCGCGCATGGAGCAGACCGAGGTTCTCGCCGAGCTCGTGGAGCGCTTCCACGCCGTGAAGCGTTTCGACTCGGCGCTGGACTACGGGGACCTGCTGGCGCTTGCGGCGCGGATCGTGCGCGTGGACCCGCACGCCCGCACCGTGGAGCGGGACCGCTTCCGGGTGGTGCTCCTCGACGAGTTCCAGGACACCTCGCACGCCCAGCTCGCCCTGTTCTCCGGGCTCTACGGCGAGGGGCACTGCGTCATGGCCGTGGGGGACCCCCAGCAGTCCATCTACGGGTTCCGTGGCGCCTCCTCCGGCCAGCTGTTCAGCTTCGTGGAGAACTTTCCCCGGCGCGCAGCGGCAGACGAGGCCCCCGCGCAGTTCGCGGACACCAGTTTCCTCACCACCGCGTGGCGCAACAGCCTCTCCGTGCTGGACGTGGCCAACACCGTGGCCCAGCCCCTGCGCACACCCCCGCCGTGGAGCCGCTCGGCCGCCACCGTCGAGGTTCCCGCGCTGGACCCCGCCCCGGGCGCGGTTCAGGGCCGGGTCCGGGTCAGCAGGTACCTCACGGACACGGAGGAGGCGCAGGAGGTTGCCGGTCGGATCCACGACCAGCGTGCGGCCCACCAGGGCCAGCCGCTGGAGGAGATGCCCACCATGGCCGTGCTGTGCCGCCGCCGGGCCCAGTTCGAGCCCCTGCGCCTGGAGCTCGAAGCCCTGGACATTCCCTACGAGGTGGTGGGTCTGGGGGGCCTGCTGGACACCCCGGAGGTCGCCGACGTCGTCGCCATGCTGTACGTGCTCACGGATCCGGGCCGCTCGGACGCGCTCGCCCGGCTGCTGACCGGTGCTCGCTGGCGGCTCGGAGCCCGGGACCTCGCGGCCCTCGGAGACTGGGCTGCGGCCCTCGAACGGGGCCACGAGCGAGCGGCCCGGGGCGAGGTCGGTGATCCCGCCCAGTCCGAGCCCTCCCGCACCGGGTCTTCCCATGCCGAGTCTTCTCACGCCGATCGCGCTTCCGCGGGAGAGACCACGGCCGGGGACGCCACGAGTGAGGTCGCCACGGGTGGGGCCGACGCCGCGGAGGAGACGGTCGTCATGGCGGACATCGTGGACCGGGCGAGCCTGATCGAGGCCCTGGAGACCCTGCCGCGCGAGGACTGGGTGTCCCCGCGCGGCCGCAGCATCACCCCGGAGGGGATGCGGCGGCTGCGGGCGCTGCGTCGGGACGTCCGCGAGCTGCGCCAGGTCCTCGGTGACGAGCTGACCACCGTGCTCCACGAGGTGGAGACCGTCCTGGGCCTGGACGTGGAACTCGCCGCGCTTCCGGACGCGGACCCGGCGCAGGCGCGGCGGAACCTGGACGGTTTCCACGACCAGGCCGTGCAGTTCACGGCCACGACCCGCACGCACGACGTCCCGGCGTTCCTCGAGTGGCTGGAAGCGGCCTCGCACGAGGAGAACGGCCTGGAGCTGCCGCCGTCGCACGCCCGGCACGACGCCGTCCAGCTGCTCACGGTGCACGCCTCCAAGGGGCTCGAGTGGGACCACGTCCACGTGCCCGGGCTCAACGGGGACGACTTCCCCAGCAAGAACCCGTCCGCGTGGACGGGGGAGGCGGCGAAGCTTCCGTGGCCCCTGCGCGGGGACGCCCACCAGCTGCCGCAGTGGCAGGCGCGCACCGAGAACGTGCGTGAGCTGGAGGAGTCCTTCGACGAGTTCCTGGAGGACGCCTCCGAGCACGACCTCGCGGAGGAGCGTCGCCTCGCCTACGTGGCGTTCACACGCGCCAAGTCCCTCCTGGAACTGTCCGGGAGCGTCTTCCGGGGGAGCTCCAAGGGCGCGAAGAACCCGTCGCCGTTCCTGCTGGAGGCACGGGAGCTCGCCGACGGGGACAGTGCGGGGATCGAGCTCGGTCCGTGGGTGGAGCCGGAAGACGGTGCCACCAACCCGCAGCTCGACACCCGGGTCAGCGCTCTGTGGCCCTACGACCCCGTGGAGGGTCCCGAGATCGTGCGCACCGCGAGGGACGCCGAGGGGGAGCTCACGGAGACGGTGCTGCCGCCGGCGCACCGGGGCCGGCGCGCTCGGATGGACGAGGCCGCCCGTGCCGTGCGGGAAGGCGGTTTCGATGCGAACCGCGACCTCACGGACGAGGACCTCGAGCACGGTCCCTCGGGGGAGCTCGTGACCCGGTGGCGGCGGGAGGCGGAGCTGCTGCTGGCCCGACGCGAGGCCAGCGACGAGCTGCGGACCGTCCACATGCCGTCCCACGTGTCCGCCTCCGCGCTGGTGGCCATGGACACGGACCCCGAGGAGTTCGTCAGCACCCTGCGGCGGCCCATGCCACGCCGTCCGGGCACCGCCGCACGCGCGGGCACCGCGTTCCACTCGTGGGTCGAGGACTTCTTCGGGGACGCGGCCATCTTCGACCTGGACGAGCTTCCCGGTTCGGACGACTACGTGGACGAGGACCTCGACCTGCCCCGCCTCACGGAGACCTTCCGCCGCAGCCCGTGGGCCTCCCTGCAGCCCTACGCGATCGAGCTCCCCGTGGAGACCCCGGTGGGATCGCTCACGGTGCGTGGGCGCATCGACGCCGTGTTCCGCACCGAGGACGGCTGGGAGCTCGTGGACTGGAAGACGGGGCGGATCCCGCGGGGTCGGGAGCTGCGGCAGAAGGCGGGCCAGCTGGCCCTCTACCGGCTGGCGTTCGCACGACTGCGCGGTGTCCCCCTGGAGAGGGTCTCGGCGGCCTTCTACTACGTGGCCGCGGACGAGGTCGTGCGCCCGCACGACCTCGCGGACGAGCAGGACCTCGAGAGGATCGTGACATCCCTCTACGCGCGGGGATCGGGCTCGTCCACCCACGCCGCGGAGCCGACGTCCGGGACCGCGGACGAGTCCGCGCCGGAGGACACTGCACCGAGCCACACTGCACCGGAGCACACTGCACCGGACGACGCCGCCCCCGAGGAGTTCTAGGAGGTCTGGTCGGACCCGGTGGGGGTTTCTGCGTGGACCGCGGAGGAACCGGAGAGGCCCGGGTCGCCGGACAGTCCGGGGGACGGAGTGTTCGAGGCGTAGTCGTCACGGGGCGCACCAGGTCCGGTCGCGCCACCCCGGTGGCGAGGGGCCGCACCGTGGTCGGGGTCTTCCTGCTGCGGCACGTCCCGCTCCTGCCCGCGATCGTCCGCGCGTTGGACGCCGAGTTCGTTCTGCTCGCGCTCTGACGCGAGATCGCCGTCGAGTCCCCGCGCGGCGTCGTCGTGCCCCTCCGCCTCGTCCGCGAGGGCGGGCGCGACGCTCGGTTCCGGTGCGGCGGTGACGCCGGGGGACGGCGAGGCGCTGGCGCGGACGTCCTGCGCGAGGGTGGCGAGCATGCGCCCGGCGTTGTCCACCATGGACGGGATCCCGCGGTCCACGCCGCGCACGAGCCACTCGGCCAGGGCGAACTCGGCCTTGAGGTGCGCGCGCCGCAGCAGGTGGCGGTCCGGCGGCTGCACCGCGCTCACGGAGTACGCCTCGAGCACGGTGTCCGCGAAGGTCGGGTCCGCCATGCCCACGAGCCACGAGAAGTCCTCGGCCGGATCGCCCACGTGCAGGTCGCTCCAGCCGGTGAAGGAGACGAGCGCGCCGTGGTCCACGGTGATGTTGTCCTCGTGCAGGTCGCCGTGGACCACACGGGTGGAGAACTGCCACAGGGTGGTGTCCTCCAGCGCGTCCTCCCAGCGCCGCAGCAGCTCACCGGGGATCAGTCCGGTGGTGGCCGCCTGGTCGAGGTCGTGCAGCATCCGCTTGCGGCACTGCTCCGCGGAGTAGGCGGGCAGGTCCGCGTCCATGACGAGGGCGCGGGGCAGGGAGTGCAGGGTCCCCAGCGCGCGGCCGAGCTGCACCGCGAGGGGCGCTCGCGGCGCCGCACTCGGAGACGGCGCGTGCAGGGGCGGCTCGGGGCTCTCGTTCTGCCGCTGCAGCTCCCGGAGGCTGAGGGTGTGCCCGGGCAGGTGGGAGTACACGAAGGTGCGCAGCCCGTTGTGCGCCACGGAGCCGGCCACGGAGGGCAGGTGGAAGGGCAGGCGGGCGCGCACGGAGGGCGTGAAGGCCTGCAGCACCAGGTGCTCGGTCTCCAGGCGCATGCTCGCCTCGGTGTTCAGGGGGCTGCGGACGCGCCAGCGCCGGCCGTCCGCGTCCTGGACGATGCACGAGCGGAAGTCCGCGGCGTCGTCGGGGGAGGGACCGGTGGCCACAGGGGCCACCCCGGGCACGGCTGCGGCCGCCACGGCGGCTAGCAATTCGGGGGTCGTCCTCACCCCACCCACCCTACCGGCCACGGCCCGGGGCGGGCTGTCCACAGCGGCCCGGGAGGGTGTCCGGACCCCGGTCTACAGTGGTCGGGTGATCTCATCCCAGGACCGTCCCGGCGCCGTCGCGCCCCTGCTCGACGACGCCCAGCTTCCCTTCGCCGGGCGCCCGTTCGACCGGGACGCGGTCGCCCGGGAGCACAGCGATCTCGTGGCCGAGGCGCTCGCCTCGCCCACCGCGCGGGTGCTCGTGATGCGGGGTTCCCAGGCCCCCACGCGCGACGGCGCCCTGGCCCTCCCATTCGTGGCGGAGGTCCCGGGGCCCACGGATGATCCCGGCCGCCCGGACGTGTACCTGGGGCGGATGGCGGAAGGTGCCCAGGTGATCCTGCGCACCTTCCGCGCGGACACCCAGCTGCCCGGTCTCGACGACGCCCGGTGGGAGGGGCTGCGCACGCTGGCCACCGCGGTGGACCAGGAGCAGACGTCGTTGCTCGTCACCGCGCAGGCGGTGGCGCTGTGGCACCGTGACCACCCGCGGTGTCCGCGCTGCGGGGCGCTCACGGAGACCATCCGCTCCGGGTGGGCCCGGCGCTGCCCCGAGGACGAGTCGCTGCACTTCCCCCGCACGGACCCCGCGATCATCGTCGCGGTCGTCGAGGACGGCCCGGACGCGTCCTCGCAGCGCATCCTGCTGGGCCGCTCGGCGGCGTGGGCCGGCAACCGGTACTCCACGTTCGCCGGCTTCGTGGAACCGGGGGAGTCCGCGGAGCAGGCGGTGGTCCGCGAGGTCGGGGAGGAGGCGGGGATCACCGTGCACACTGTGCAGTACCAGGGCTCGCAGCCCTGGCCGTTCCCGCGCTCCCTGATGCTCGGCTTCCGGGCCCTCGCGGGTTCCGACGCCGCCGTGCCGGACGGCGAGGAGATCCTCGAGGTCCGCTGGTTCACCCGGGAGGAGCTCACGGCGGCCGCCGCGGACGGCACCGTCACGCTGCCGGGCGCGGTGTCCATCGCCCACGCGCTGATCGTCAGCTGGCTCGGTCACGAGCTGCCAGAGACCGGGTGGTGAGCGTGACGGAGCAGCGTCTGGAGGAGCAGAGCGCGGAGGAGCGGATCCTGGGCGGGCTGGACCCGGAGCAGCGCGCCGTGGCCACCACCCTGCACGGACCGGTGTGCGTGCGGGCCGGAGCGGGCACGGGAAAGACCCGCGCGATCACTCACCGGATCGCGTGGGGGATCGCCTCCGGCGTGTACACCCCGCAGAAGACACTGGCCCTGACCTTCACGGCGCGGGCGGCCAACGAGATGCGGCAGCGGCTGCGCGTGCTCGGGGCCCCCGGCGTGCAGGCCCGCACCTTCCACTCGGCCGCGCTGCGGCAGCTGCAGTACTTCTGGCCGCAGGCCGTGGGCGGGCCGCCGCCGGAGATCGTCAACCACAAGGCCCGGCTGATCACCGAGGCCGCGCAGGCCATGAGGCTCACCACGGACCGCGCCACCGTCCGCGACGTCGCCGCGCAGATCGAGTGGGCGAAGGTCACCATGCTCACCCCGGACACCTACGTCCAGGCGGCGGAGGGCCGGGACATGCCCGCGGGCTGGGACGTGCGCACCATGCAGCGGCTCTACCAGTCCTACGAGGACCTTAAGGCGGACCGCCACCTCATCGACTTCGAGGACGTCCTGCTGATCACCGTGGGCATCCTGGAGGAGGACGAGCGGATTGCCGCGGCGGTCCACTCCCAGTACCGCCAGTTCGTGGTGGACGAGTACCAGGACGTCTCCCCGCTGCAGCAGCGCCTGCTCGACGCGTGGCTCGGCTCCCGGGACGACCTCTGCGTGGTGGGGGACGCCTCCCAGACCATCTACTCGTTCACCGGCGCCACCTCCCGGCACCTGCTGGAGTTCCCGGCGCGCTACCAGGGGGCCACGGTCGTGGAGCTCGTGCGGGACTACCGCTCGAGCCCGCAGGTGGTCAACACCGCCAACAGGCTGCTCGCCGCCCGCCGCCCCACGCTCGGCTCCGCGCCGGACACGTGGGCCACCCCGCTGCGTCTGGTCTCCCAGCGCCCGGCTGGGCCCGAGCCCACCTGGAACGAGTACCCGGACGACGAGGCCGAGGCCGCCGGCGTCGCGGTCCGGATCCGGGATCTCATCGACGACGGTGTGGCGCCCCACGAGATCGCCGTCCTGTTCCGCACCAACGGGCAGTCGCAGGCCTTCGAGGCGGCGCTCGCGGACGCGGACATCGGCTTCCAGCTGCGCGGCTCGGAGCGGTTCTTCAACCGCCCCGAGATCCGCCAGGCCATCGTGCAGATCCGCTCCGCCGCCCGCACCGAGGGCGCGGACCGGGCGGACGTGCCCCAGCAGGTGCGGGACATGCTGCGCTCGCTCGGCTACAGCGACCGCGCACCGCGCTCGGACAGCGCCACGCGGGCCAGGTGGGAGTCGCTGCGCGCACTCGTCTCGCTGTCGGACACCATGGCCGCCCGCGCGGCGGAGAAGGACGAGACGCTGTCACTCGCGGGTTTCGCCCAGGAGCTCGAGCGCCGCGCCACCACCCAGGAGGCACCCGTGATGGACGGGGTCACGCTCGCCTCGATGCACTCCGCGAAGGGCCTGGAGTGGGACGCCGTCTTCCTCGCCGGGCTCTCCGAGGGGCTCATGCCCATCTCCTTCGCGGACACCCCGGAGGCCGTGGACGAGGAACGGCGTCTGCTCTACGTGGGGATCACCCGCGCGCGCGAGCACCTCGTGTTCTCGTGGTCGCTCTCGCGCACGCCGGGTGGGCGTCCGAACCGCTCGCGCTCGCGGTTCCTCGACGCCGTGCTGCCCCCGGCGTCGGGCACGCCCGCGCGTCGTCGTTCCCGGTAGGACGACGACGCCGCGGCGGCTCAGCCCCGGTGGTCCACCTCGTCCCAAAACTCGCGCGCCAGGTGCGCGAAGTCCTCAGCACGCTCGATCTGTGGCCCGTGCCCGGTGTCCTCGAAGCGGTGGGTGCGGGCGCCCAGGGCCTTGGTGCCGCGCGCCATGTGCCGGAACGGCAGCACCGTGTCCTTGTCGCCCCACACGATGAGCACGGGCACGCCGGTGGCCCGGACGCGGGGGAGCAGCGCCCTGCGCCAGCCACCCTTCACGCCCGCGACTCCACCGAGCGAGCGCAGCATCCCCAGGAACGCGTCCGTGCCGCCGGGACGCCCGGCCAGCTCGTAGCCGTGCTGCACTCGCTCCTCTGTGACGAAGGCGGGGTCGTGGTACATCGCGCGTTCGGAACGCCTTGCGCCCTCGCGGCTGGGGCGCATGGCGCGCTCGCCCAGACCGGGGATGCTCGCCAGGCGCAGCGCGGGACTCACACCGCGGCCGAAGCCGGCGGAGTCCGCGAGCAGCAGGCTGCGCACCAGCTCGGGGTGGTCCGCCGTGAGCTGCATTGCCACGGCGCCGCCGAGGGAGTTGCCGACCACGTGGACCGGGCCGACGCCCTGCGCCCGGAGGAATCCGGCGACGTCGCCCGCCAGGCGTTCCAGGGTCATGCCGCCGTCCGGGGCGGGGGAGTCCCCGAAGCCGGGCAGGTCCAGGCTCCACACCTGGAAGGAGTCCTCCAGCAGCTCGTGCTGGGCCTGCCAGTCGGCGCGGCTGCGGCCGATGCCGTGGATGAGCAGCACCGGCGCGCCCTGCCCACCCACGCGGTACGCGATGCCGTTGCTCAGCCGCGCGTTCACGACGCCACCGTCGCGGTCTCGGGGGTGGCCGGTGTGAACTCGAGCTGCCCGTCGCGCTCGCTGCCCGGGCGGAACAGGACCTTGTCCCGCAGGTAGTTCTGCCGCACGTGCCACGCTCCGTCCGGACCCTGGCGGGGGAGTAGGTGGGCACCGCGCTGGATGTAGCCGGAGGCCAGGTCGATCAGGGGGCGCAGCTGGGACCGCGGCCCCTTGTAGCGCGGCGTCACGGCCACGGCGCCCCGGCGGTCCATCTGGTCCAGCAGCCGACGGAAGTAGTCGGTGATGAGATCCACCCGCAGCGTCCACGACGAGTTGGTGTAGCCGATCGCGAAGGCGAGGTTCGGCACGCCGTCGAGCATCATGCCCCGGTAGCTCACCCGCATGGCAGGATCCACGTGCTGGCCGTCCACCTGGACGTCCACGGCCCCGAAGAACTGCACGTTCAGGCCGGTGGCGGTGACGATCACGTCTGCCGGCAGGTGCCGTCCGGAGGCGAGATCGATGCCGTCCGCGGTGAAGCGCTCGATGGTGTCCGTGACCACCTCGGCGTCGCCCTCGCGGATGGCCCGGAAGAAGTCGCCGTCCGGGGCGGCGCACAGCCGCTGGTCCCACGGGTCGTACTCGGGGGTGAAATGCTCGTCCACGGGGAAGGTGGGGCCCAGGTGCTTCACCGCGCCCTTGTGCAGCAGCTCGCGCATGGCCTGCGGGCGGCGGCGGCTGAACTCGTAGACGAACATCCCGCGTGCAATGTTGCGCCACCGGTTGGCCTCCCCGGCCAGGCGCGGCGGGAGCCAGGAGCGCAGCTTCATGCCCGCGGTGTCCCTGCCGGGCACGGAGGCCACGTAGGAGGGGGAGCGCTGCAGCATGCTCACGTGGGCGCCGCGCTCGGCGAGCGCCGGGAGCAGTGTCACTGCCGTGGCGCCGCTGCCGATCACGACCACGCGCCGGCCCGCCAGGTCCACGTCCTCGGGCCAGTGCTGGGGGTGGATGACCGTGCCCCGGAAGTCCTGCAGACTCGGCCACTCGGGGGTGTAGCCCTCGTTGTAGCGGTAGTAGCCGGTGGCCATGAACAGCCAGCGCGAGCTCAGCCGCGAGGTCTCCCCGGTGTGGACGTCCTCGTGGGTGACCGTCCAGGTGCTGGTCTCGGAGGACCACTGCGCGCTGCGGACCCGCTGCCCGAAGCGGATCTCGGAAGTGACACCCGCCTCGTCCGCGGCCTCGCGCAGGTACTCGAGGATGGTGTCGCCGGTGGCCAGGCTGCGCTCCCCGGTCCACGGGTGGCTGCGGTAGCCGAAGGTGGCCATGTCCGAGTCGGAGCGGATGCCGGGGTAGCGGAAGAGGTCCCACGTGCCCCCGAGGTCCTCTCGGGCCTCCAGGACGGCGACCGTCCGGCCCGTGCCCGCCAGTTCGCGCGCGGCCCCGATGCCCGAGATGCCTGCGCCGACGACGATCACGTCAACGTCGTACGTGCTCATGGTGCGTCCCACTCCCTGTGGTCCTGTGCTGCTGTGCTCGGTGTCCCGCCGCTGCCAGCCGGTGCCGCGGCCACCGTGCTCACTGCGTGCACGGACCGGCGTCGGACGGGTCTACTAACGCGTGTTAGTGTCTGTGATACCGAGTGTAACAGGTCACATCAAGGCCGTCACGGGTCAGGCTGCCGGAGGGTCAGGTCGTCAGACGGTCAGGGCGTCAGCAGGTCAGGCGGACGGAGCCCCAGGAATTCGGACGGTCGGAGCGTCGCAGTGCCAGAGGAGCGGTGGCGCGTCCGGCGCGCCTATCGTGGGGCGGACGACGGCGGGAGAGGGAGCACACGCATGGACGGTCAGGAGACCAAGTCCCGGCGGGCCACGAGTGCCGACGTCGCGCGCCTGGCGGGCG
This sequence comes from Kocuria sp. HSID17590, assembly GCF_003989485.1. Classification (NCBI taxonomy): domain Bacteria; kingdom Bacillati; phylum Actinomycetota; class Actinomycetes; order Micrococcales; family Micrococcaceae; genus Kocuria; species Kocuria sp. HSID17590. The sequence continues at coordinate 17,948 of NZ_RBMB01000007.1, forward strand.
TCTCGCGCACCACCGTGAGCTTCGTCCTCAACGACACCCCCACCCAGTCGATCTCCGCGGAGACCCGACGCCGCGTGCTCGCCGCGGCGCGCGAGCTCAGCTACGCGCCGTCGGCCGAGGCACGGGCGCTGAGCCGGGGCCGTTCGACGTCCGTGCTCGTCTACCTGCCGCCCGCCCGCTCCCTCACGGAGGAGATCGGGCGGATCGTGGAGCGGCTCTCCACGCTGTTCGACGAGGCCGGGCTGTCCATGGTCATCCACGCGTGGACCCGCCGCCCCGCGGCGCAGGTGTGGTCCTCCGTGACCCCGGCCGCGGTGCTCGCGTGGGACCTCACGGACGAGGACGCGCAGCTGATGCGCGGCAACGGGGTGCGCGGCGTGGCCTCCTGGACGGGCAGGGATGCGATCGGCCGGTGGGTCACCGGCGCGAGGGAGCAGGACAGCGCTCGGCTCCAGGTGGGGCGGCTCGTGGCCGCCGGCCACCACCGGCTCGGCTACGCGGTCACGGGGGCGGACCACATGCACGGTGCGTCCCAGTGGCGCTGGGAGGTGCTGCGCCGCGAGTGCGAGCAGCGCGGCCTCCCCGCACCCGGGGTGATCCGCCTGCCCGCGGATGCTTCGGAAGCCGCGCAGGGACTGGAGGCGTGGCGTGCCCGTGAGCCCGGGGTCACGGGGATCTGCGCGCACGACACCACGGCGGCGCTGGCCGTGCTGGCCGGGATGCGGCGGCTCGGGTGGCGCGCCCCGGAGGACCTCGCGGTGGTGGGCGTCAGCGACTCCGCGGCGGCTGCCCTGGCCGATCCACCGCTGACCATGGTGGCGCTGGATCCGGAGATCACCGCCCGCTACATCGTGGACGTCGTGACGGCGCTCGTTGCCGGGACACCGACACCGCCCGCGCCGGCCAGCGGCGGAGCGGTGCTCGTGGACCGCGAGTCCGTCTGACCCACCACGGGTCTGGATGCCACGCCTCACGGGTCCATGAAGGACAGCGAGCACAGGCACCCGGGCTCGGGCGGCAGCGGAATCCGCCGCAGGCCGTGGTGCAGGGTGGGCCCCGCGGGGCCCTGGTCCGCAGCAGGATCGCCGGGCCCCGCGGCGTCGTCGAAATCGAGCGCGAGGGACAGCAGGAGTCCCGCGATTTCGCCCGCCACCACCGTGCGGGTCACCCGCCGGAAGGGCTGCGCGCGTTCCGAGAGGGCGGGAGCGGCGGCAATCAGCGGGTGCTCGCGGACGAACGCGCGGGCGTGGCGGGCGGCCCCGGTCACGCAGCTGCGGCACGGGCGGTGAGCCCAGTCCGTCACGGGCCAGCGCACCACGCACGCGCCGTCCGTGAGCACCGTGAGGGTGGGCAGGTGCCCGTCCACGTCCGGCACCGGGGGCTCTCTCAGGTCCGCCAGGAGGTCGCCCGCGACCGACCACGCGTGCACCGCGACCGCCCCGCCCACGGCGGCGCTCGGGAAGAGCTCCGGCGCGGTGAGCGGGACGCAGCGCGGTGAGCGCCGCCGGAGCATGGCGCGCAGGGCGAGCTCGCGGGGCAGTCCCTCCGTCTCCGCGGGGTACGGGCCGTCGTGGGCGTCCAGGGCGAGCACGCGGGACCGGTCGTTGACGTCGAGCAGGCAGACGCCAGCGTCCACCAGGGCGAGGGCCACCGCCGCGGCGAGCGGATCGAGCCCGGCGAGGAGCACCCGGACCTCGTCCGCCCTCGGCACGGACGGGCCCGGCCCCGCGAGGCTTCCGGGTGGTGATGCCGAGGCGGCACGGGCGGTGGGCGTGCGCTGAGTCATGGCACCACTGTTCGACGCGAACCGGGCGTCGGGCCAGACCCCGGGCGAAATCCACAGGACGGATCGGCTTTGGCGGAGTCCGAGCGGGGTGGTGGACTGGTGGCATGCCCAGGAGACGAGCCCCCCAGCCGGCGCAGGACTTGCCGGAGATCATCGTGCAGCGCAGCGCGCGACGCACCAAGACCGTGAGCGCGCACTTCAGCGGGGACGCCATCGTGCTGGCGGTGCCCCAGCGGGCCACCCGGGCGCAGATCGCGTACTGGAGCGAGACGCTGGTTGCCAAGGTCGTGGCGAAGCGCCGGGCGGCGGAGGCGGCGGCACGCACGCGCTCCACCGACACCGCGCTGGAAGAGATGGCGCGGCGGCTGTCCCGCACCTACCTCGACGGCGCGGCGCGCCCCACGAGCGTGCGCTGGTCCACGCGGCAGCACACCCGGTGGGGGTCGGCCACGCCCAGCACCGGCACCATCAGGATCGCCCGGCGCCTCGCGGACGCACCTTCCTGGGTGCTCGAGACCGTGGTGCTGCACGAACTCGTGCACCTGCTGGAGGCGCACCACAACGAGCGCTTCTGGGAGCTGGCGCGGCGCCACCCCAGAGCGAACGACGCCGCCCAGTTCCTGGACGGCGCCGCGTGGGCAGAGCGCCACGGGGCCGGGGAGCCCGACGAGGACGCTCCCGGCGGTCAGCCCGAGTAGGCCCCGAACCGGCTTCGTGCCGGTGGATCGAAAGGCTCCTGGTAGACCGCACGGCGCCCGACGGGCCGACCCGCGCCTGACGGACCGAGTGGCGGCTGGCGGTCCACCATGTGCTCAGCGGACCGAGAGAACAGGGTGGACCGAGCAGACCGAGCAGCCTCGGCGGCTCGACCGGACCGAACACACCCGGCGAACCGAGCGCCGCCAGCGGACCGAACAGGCCTGGCGGACCTGGAAAGGCCGGCCCGCCCTGGCACCGGCCCGTCTCAGCGGGCGGCGGGCCCTTCCGGATCGGTGTCGTCGGAGGAACCCTTGCCCTGCGCTCCATCCTCCTCGTGCCCCGTCTCCGAAGCGCCGTCGTCAGAAGCCCCACTGTTCGAAGCCCCATTGTTCGCAGACCCGCTGGTCTGGGACCCGGCGTCCGGGGACACGGTGCCTTCCGTTCCGTTGGCCTCCGCCCCGGACGCGCCGGACCCGTCGTCGTAGCCGCCCGAGAGCAGCTTCTCGAGGGCGGCGTCCATCTCCTCGTCGCTGGCCGTCAGCAGGCCGCGGCGCTCCTCGAAGCCCTGGGGGTCGTCGAGGTCCTCGTCCGTGGGCAGCAGCTCGGGGGACTCCCAGAGGCTGTCCCGCTCGGTGGTGCCGCGCTGCTCCTCCAGGTACTCCCAGAAAGCGGCCGCCTCGCGCAACCTGCGCGGCCGCAGCTCGAGACCCACCAGGGAGCCGAAGGTGCGCTCGGCGGGCCCGCCCTCCGCGCGGCGTCGGGCCATCATCTCGGTGAGGGCGGGAGCGGACGGAATGTTGGCGGTCGCCGCGACCGTGACCCGGTTGACCCAGCCCTCGATGAGCGCGAGCACGGTCTCCAGCTTGGCGAGCGTGGCCTCCTGGGTGGGCGTCATCTCGGGGCTGAACACCCCGGAGGTCAGCGCGTCCTGGATTCCGGAGGGGTCCGAGGGGTTCAGATCCCGGGCGATGGACTCGATGCGCTCCATGTCGATGTGGATCTCGGACGCGAACGCCGTGATGAGGTCCAGCACGTACTGGCGCAGCCACGGCACACCGTGGAACAGCCGCGTGTGGGCCGCCTCGCGGATGGCGAGGTAGAGCATGACGTCCGAGGCGGGAAGGTCCAGGCCCTCGCTGAACTCGGCCACGTTGGACGGCACCAGCGCGCACTTGTCCTTGGCCAGGGGGATCCCCACGTCCGTGGAGGAGAGCACCTCGCACGACAGCGCTCCCACGGCCTGGCCGAGCTGCATACCGAACATCATGGACCCGGCACCGGCGAGCATCCCGGAGAGGTCCGCACCGCCCATGGCCTGGGAGAGCTCCGGCGGAAGCTGCTGGGTGAGTGCCTCCGTCATGGCCTTGGACACCGAGGTGGCCACCGGCGCGGACATCTCCTGCCACGTCTGCCACGTGGCCTCGATCCACTCGGCGCGCGACCACGCGGACGGCAGCACCGGGGCCTCTCCGAACGCGGTCTTCTCCGCGAGCCACAGGTCCGCGAGCTTCATGGCGTCGCTCACGGCGCCCTTCTGCTTCTCCGTGACGGACGGATCGCCCTTCTGGGCGGCGGCCTGCCGGGCGTTCTGGTGGGCCAGCTCCCAGTTCACGGGTTCACCGCTGCCGGAGGAGCTCATCATGGACTGGATCTGCTGGAACATCATGGACATGGACTGCGGGTCCACGGGCATCCCGGCGGGCATGTCACCGGGCTTCATGGCGCCGGAGCCGAGCAGACGTTCGAACATCTCCTGGAACGGGTCCTTGGGGCTCTCCCCGTTCTCGTCGTTGGGAGGATTCGAAGGCATGGGACCGCCAATCATCGAGAGAGGTCTGGGACTCCCTCCAGACTATCGGGAGGCCCCCGGCCCGAACCACTGTTCCGGTCCCCGGTTCGCTGACGGCTCAGGTCCTGCGAGCCACCTGGGAACGGTGCCGGGGCGCACGGGACGGGGGCTGCGGTGCCCATTGGCCGGGGCGCCCGCCACGACCCGGGCGGCGTCGTCCCCGGGAGTGCGGGGGAGGGCGCGCGCCGGGCACGACGACGCCGCGTGGCGGCCCCGCTTGCCCGGTACGCGGCGTCGTCGTGCCGTGCCGGGGGAGCGGGGCCGGGTGCGCCGAGTACCCTGGGACGGTCCAGGAGGCCGGGGGAAGGGAACCAGACGTGACGGCTGAGCAGAAGGGGCGGTGGCGCGCACGCGTGCGACGGCCGTCGTTGCCCTCGGCGGCGCTCGCCGGGATGAGCGTGCTGCTCGTGGCCGGGGTGGTGCTGCCCGCGCCGTACGTGATCGAGGCCGCCGGGCCCACGTTCAACACCGTGGGCAGCCACGACGACAAGCAGCTCGTGAAGATCACGGGCGCCGAGACCTACCCGAGCGACGGCCAGCTGGACCTCACCACGGTGTACGTCAGGGGCGGGCCGTCCGGGCGGATCAACTCGATCAACGCGATCCTGGGCTGGCTGGACCCCACGGATGCCGTCCTGCCCGAGGACACCCTCTACCCGCCGCAGACCACGGGCGAGCAGGTGGACGAGTCCAACGCCGCCGCCATGACCACGTCCCAGGAGGACTCCGTGGCCGCGGCCATGACCTACCTGGACAAGCCCTTCACCACCACGCTCACCGTGCACGCGCTCGTGCCCGGCGGGCCCGCGGAGGGTGTGCTGCAGGCGGGGGACGAGCTCGTGTCCGTGAACGGCACCCACGTCACCTCCCTGGAGGGGCTGCGCGGGCAGCTCGACGCCGCCGGGGCCGACGGCGCCGAGCTCACCGTTCGCAGGGACGGCAAGGAGATCACCAAGCAGGTCAAGCTCACCCGGGACGCGGACGGCTCACGCTGGCAGCTCGGCGTCTACCTGCTGCCGCACTACGACTTCCCGGTGGACGTGGACTTCCAGCTGGAGCAGGTGGGCGGGCCCAGCGCGGGGACGATGTTCGCGCTCGGGATCATCGAGGAGCTCACCCCCGGCTCCATGGCCGGGGACCAGCACATCGCCGGGACCGGGACGATCTCTCCGGACGGCACGGTGGGTCCCATCGGCGGCATCCGCCAGAAGCTCGAGGGCGCCAAGGACGCGGGGGCCTCCTACTTCCTGGCGCCGTCGCAGAACTGCGACGAAGTGGTGGACCACGTCCCGGACGGGCTCACCGTGGTGGAGATCGACACCCTGGGCGAGGCCGTGAGCGCGGTGGAGCACGCCGCCGCCGGCAACGTCACGGACCTCCCCAGCTGCGGCACCCGGTGACACCACCGACGCCGCGCAATTGCGCGCGTCGGAGGGGCTCAGCACAATAAGGTTGACACTGACCATCGACAGATCGTCAGCCGCGCCCAGGAATCTACGAGGTATGCAGTGACCGCCGGATCCACATCCCCCCGTCCATCCAGCAGGTCCGCGACGGGCCGGCGCAAACGAGGGGCGCTGCTGCCCGCGGTGATCGCGGTGGTGGTCCTCATCGCGCTGTTCGTGGGCTTCACGCAGGTCTACACGAACGTCCTCTGGTTCCAGCAGCTCGGCTACCTGCGGGTGTTCGTGACCCGGAACCTGGCCGTGATCGGGCTGTTCGTGGTGGCCGCGCTGATCGTGGCCGGCCTCATGTTCCTCAGCCTGTGGCTCGCCTACCGCAACCGCCCCCGCGGCGAGGAGCGGATCAGCGAGAACATGCAGAAGTACCAGCAGGCGCTGGACCCGGTGCGCAAGGTCGTCATGGTGGCCGTGCCGGTGATCTTCGGACTCTTCGCCGCCTCCACGATCGCCTCCCAGTGGAAGACGGTGCTGCTGTTCTTCAACCAGGAGCCGTTCGGGCAGACGGATCCGCAGTTCAACATGGACCTCGGGTTCTACGTCTTCACCATTCCGTTCCTGCGCCTGCTCCTCGGTTTCCTGGTCACGGCACTTCTGCTCGCCGGGGTGGGCGGGCTGCTCATGCACTACGTCTACGGCGGCATCAGGATCCACGAGCGCGGGATCGACACCACCCGTGCGGCCCGCGTGCAGCTGGGCTCGATCGCGGCCGCGTTCCTGGCACTGCAGTCCGTGAACTTCTGGCTCGACCGCTACTCCACGCTGACCTCCAACTCGGGCAAGTGGACGGGCGCGCTCTACACGGACGTCAACGCGGTGATCCCCACCAAGGGCATCCTCGCCGTCGCGGCCGTCCTGGTGGCCATCCTCTTCGTCGTGGCCGGGTTCATCGGCCGGTGGAAGCTGCCGCTGATCGGCGCCGCGATGCTCGTGGTGGTGGCCGTGGTGGCCGGCGGGCTGTACCCGTGGGCCATCCAGCGCTTCCAGGTGACCCCCACCGAGCAGGCGCTCGAGAACGAGTACATCCAGCGCAACATCACGATGACCCGCCAGGCCTACGGGCTGGACGACACCGAGGTCACCCCCTACGACGCCACCACGAAGACCGAGAAGGGCGCGCTGCGCCAGGACACGGAGACCACCTCCAACATCCGCCTGCTGGACCCCAATGTGGTCTCCTCCGCGTTTGCCCAGCTGCAGCAGTTCCGCCCGTACTACCAGTTCGCGGACAACCTGAACGTGGACCGCTACGACATCGACGGCCAGACCCAGGACACGGTGATCGCCACCCGCGAGCTGAACCCGGACCAGATCCAGGGCTGGTACAACCAGTCCGTGGTCTACACGCACGGCTACGGCGTGGTCGCGGCCTACGGCTCACGGGTGCAGGAGGACGGCAAGCCGGAGTTCATGCAGTCCGGCATCCCGTCCAAGGGCCAGATCTCCGACGACTACGAGCCGCGCATCTACTTCGGCGAGAACTCTCCGGAGTACTCGATCGTGGGCGGCGCGGAGGGGGACGCGCCCCTCGAGCTCGACCGGCCCCAGACCGACGACGGCAACGACGCCGACGCCAAGACCACGTTCACCGGGGACGGCGGCCCGGCCGTGGGCAACCTGTTCAACAAGCTCTCGTACTCGATCAAGTTCCAGTCCACGGACATGCTGCTCTCGGACGCGGTGCGCCCGGACTCGCAGATCCTCTACGACCGCAACCCGCGGGAGCGGGTGGAGAAGGCCGCCCCCTACCTGACGGTGGACGGCAAGCCCTACCCGGCGATCGTGGACAACAAGGTGGTGTGGATCGTGGACGCCTACACCACCGCCGCGTCCTACCCGTACTCCACACCGTCGGTGCTGCAGGAGGCGACCCAGGACACCCAGACCGCGCAGGGCAACGCGGCGGCCCTGCCCGCCGAACGCGTGAACTACATCCGCAACTCCGTCAAGGCCACCGTAAACGCCTACGACGGCTCGGTCGACCTCTACGCGTGGGACGACCAGGACCCGGTGCTCAAGGCGTGGCAGAAGGTCTTCCCGAGCACGGTCAAGCCGTACTCGGAGATGTCCGCGGACCTCATGGCACACGTGCGCTACCCGGAGGACATGTTCAAGGTCCAGCGCGAGCTGCTGAACAAGTACCACGTGACGGACGCGAACAGCTTCTACGCGAACGACGACGTCTGGTCCGTCCCGAACGACCCCACCCAGCAGAACCGCGACGTCTCGCAGCCGCCGTACTACCTCTCCATGCGGATGCCGGGGGAGAAGGAGGCTAACTTCTCGCTCACCTCCTCGTTCATCCCCCAGCAGAACGAGTCCGGCAACACCCGCAACGTGATGTACGGGTACCTCTCCGCGAACGCGGACGCGGGCACCGGCAAGGCGGGCGAGAAGAACGAGAACTACGGCAAGCTGCGGCTGCTCGAGCTGCCGCGCTCCTCGTCCGTGCCGGGGCCGGGCCAGGCGCAGAACAACTTCAACTCGAACACCGAGGTGTCCAACGAGCTGAACATCCTGCGCCAGGGCGCGTCCGAGGTCATCAACGGCAACCTGCTGACCCTGCCGGCCGGTGACGGCATGCTCTACGTCCAGCCGGTGTACGTGCAGTCCTCCGGGGACGCCGCCTACCCGACCCTGCGCAAGGTGCTCGTGGGCTTCGGCGAGAAGGTGGGCTACGCCCCCACCCTCGACGGCGCACTGGACCAGGTCTTCGGCGGCAACTCGGGCGCCGCCACCGACAAGGGTGCTGGTGTGGACGACGAGGCCGCGGAGGCGGCCCAGGGTGGTGACTCGGGCGGCTCCGACGGCGGGGACACCGCCTCGGCGAGCCCCTCGCCCAGCGGGTCCTCCTCGCCCGCCCCGCGCTCCTCCTCCCTCCAGGAGGCCCTGGACAGGGCGAACACGGCCATGAAGGACTCGGACAAGGCCAGGCAGGACGGTGACTGGGCCAAGTACGGCGAGGCCCAGGAGCAGCTCCAGAAGGCCATCGAGGACGCCATGCAACAGGAGGGGAGCGCTTCGCCTTCGGAGTGAGCACCTGCTTCCCTCGGTCGTCGGGTGTCGGGCGGAGGTGGCGAACGCCAGGCCGGACGGGGGAGCGACCCCCGATTTGCACGACCGGGCGACCCTCCGTATAGTTGTGGATGTCGCCGCGGGGTGGAGCAGTTCGGTAGCTCGCTGGGCTCATAACCCAGAGGTCGCAAGTTCAAATCTTGCCCCCGCAACCACGAAGAAGGCCGGTTCCCTCGGGAACCGGCCTTCTTGCATGTCCGGGCCTGTGACCGGTACGGCATGCTGAGCTTTCCGCCTACACAGAACGACGCCGCCGGGCCCGTTCGAGGGGCACCGGCGGCGTCGTGCTGTGTAGGGGCAGCCAGCTGCGGCTCGGAGAAGCCGTTCGCCTCACCTGTCCGAGCGCACTCCCACCTTGCGTGCCGGGTTTCCGGCCCAGATCTCGTTCTCACCGGTGTCGCTCATGAGCACGGAGTTGGCGCCCACGATGGTCCCGGCGCCGATCCGGGTGACCCCCGCTCCACCCAGTACCACGCAGCCGGGGAAGAGCACGGCGTCGTCCCCGATGTGCAGCCACTCGAACGGGGACTGTTCACGGGGCAGGTGCGCGTCCTTCCGCCCGATGGTCACGTTCTGGTAGATGCGCACCCGTTCGCCCAGGGTGACCTCGGGGTAGACCACCGTGCCCATGCCGTAGTGCACGAGCCGCAGGTCCTTTCCGCCCCGGACCCCCGCGGGGATCGAGATGTTCAGGGGCAGCAGCGCGAGCCGCGCCCACCGGTGCCGACGAAGTGCCACGAGTTTCTCGGGTAGTCCCATGTCAGCCCACACTAGTGGACCCGCGAGCCAGTGCGGAGGGCCGCTGTAAAGGCCTTGTGAACGGCCGCCACGCTCGCCGTCAGGTGCTCGCGGCCCGCACAGCACGACGCCGCCGGGCCCCTTCGAGGGGCACCGGCGGCGTCGTGCGGGGCGGATGTGGGCAGCCGTTCAGCGGCGGCGCCGGGACGTGCCGAAGATGGAGCGCGTGATCTCGCGGCCCAGCACGGAGCCCGCGGAGCGCATCATCGAGCGCATGGCCGGGTTCTCCATGACGGAGCCGAGGAACCCGCCGTCCTCCTGCTCGTCGCGGCGGCCGCGGGGAGCCTCGTCCCGGGCCTCCTCACGACGTCGTTCCTCCGGGGGCTCCTCACGGGGCGCCTCCGGGGCCGCGTCCGTACCGTCGGCGTCCGCCGGGGCCTTCTCCAGCCGTCCGCGCAGCAGCTCGTAGGCGGACTCGCGGTCCACCGCCTCGCCGTACTTGGACAGCAGCGGGGACGCGGCGACGGCGGCGTCCACGGTCTCGGCCGGGGCCGGCTGCATCAGCGACTGCGGCGCGCGCATGCGGGTCCACGCCACGGGAGTGGGCGCGCCGGTCTCGGACAGCACCGTGACCACGGCCTCGCCGGTGGCGAGCTGCGTGAGCAGCTGCTCCAGGTCGTAGGCGCTCTTCGGGTAGGTGCGCACCGCGGACTTCAGCGCTTTGGCGTCGTCCGGGGTGAACGCGCGCAGGGCGTGCTGCACGCGGTTGCCCAGCTGCGCCAGCACGTCCGAGGGGATGTCCTTGGGGGACTGCGTCACGAAGAAGATCCCCACGCCCTTGGAACGGATCAGGCGCACGGTCTGCTCGATCGAGTTCAGGAACTCCTTGGAGGCGTCCTCGAACAGCAGGTGGGCCTCGTCGAAGAAGAACACCAGGCGGGGCTTGTCCGCGTCCCCGACCTCGGGCAGGTCCTGGAACAGGTCCGCGAGCAGCCACATCAGGAACGTGGAGAACACGCGGGGGTGCTGCTGCACCTCGGAGAGCTCCAGGCAGGAGACGACGCCGCGGCCGTCCTGGGCAGTGCGCAGCAGGTCCGCGGTGTCGAACTCGGGCTCCCCGAAGAACACGTCCGCGCCCTCGTTGGCGAACGTGGTCAGCTCGCGCAGGATCACGCCGGCCGTCTGCTTGGACAGGCCGCCGATCTCCGCGAGCTCCTCCTTGCCCTCGGGGGAGGTCAGGTGCACGATCACCTCGCGCAGGTCCTTGAGGTCCAGCAGCGCGTAGCCCTTGGAGTCCGCCCAGTGGAACACGAGTCCCAGGGAGGACTCCTGCGTGGCATTCAGGCCGAGCACCTTGGACATCAGTGTGGGGCCGAACGAGGTCACGGTGGCGCGGATCGGCACCCCCTTGCCCTGTCCACCCAGGCTGTAGAACTCCGTGGGGCTCGCGGCGGGCGTCCACTGCTGGCCCACCGACTCCGCGCGCTGCGCGACCTTCGGGTTCTCCTCACCGGGCTGCGAGATGCCGCTGAGATCGCCCTTGACGTCCGTGAGGAACACGGGCACGCCCTGGGCGCTGAGCTGCTCCGCGAGGGCCTGCAGGGTCTTGGTCTTGCCGGTTCCGGTGGCACCGGCCACCAGGCCGTGCCGGTTCAGCGTGGCCAGGGGCACGCGGACCGGTGCGTCGGTGTGGGGACCGTCCTCGTCGAGGGCGGCACCGAGCTCGAGGCACGGGGCCTCGCTCGCGTAGCCGGTGCGGATGGCCTCGAGCTGCTCGCGCGCGCTGCCCGTCGTCGTCGCCACGACTCAGACTTCCTCGGAGGAGACGATGTTCTCCCCGTCCTTGGCGCCGGAGCCGGCCTTCAGCGCGGCGAGCCGGGCCTCGATCTCCGTCTGCTGGCCCATGTTCTCCAGCGCCTCGAACTGACGGTCCAGGGAGGAGTCCGCGAGCTCCTGCTGTCCGGCCACCCTTGCCTCCTCGCGGCGGACCTTCTCCTCGAAGCGGGAGACCTCACTGGTGGGATCCATGACGTCGAAGGACTTCAGGGCGTCCTGGACCTGGGACTGAGCCTGCACGGTCTTCTGGCGGGCGGCCAGCTCGTCGCGCTTGGTGGAGAGCTCCTGGAGCTTGCCGCGCATGCTGTTGAGCCCGTCCTTGAGCTTGTCCACGACCTCCGTCTGGGAGGAGATCTGCGGCTCTGCGGCGCGCGCCTCGTTCTCGGACTGGATCTGGCGCTGCAGTGCCACCTTGGCGAGGTCGTCGAACTTGCCGGCCTCCAGCTCCTTGCCAGCGCTGCGGAACTCCTCCGCCTTGTTGGACGCCGCGAGGGCCTTGTTGCCCCACTGCGCGGCCTCCTGGACGTCCTCCGCGTGGTCCTTCTCCAGCAGGCGAAGGTTGCCGATGGTCTGGGCCACGGCGGACTCTGCCTCGCGGATGTTCTCCGTGTAGTCGCGGACCATCTGGTCCAGCATCTTCTGCGGGTCCTCCGCAGAGTCGATCATGGCGTTGATGTTGGCCTTGGCCAACTGGGCGATGCGCCCGAAAATCGACTGCTTGCTCATGTCGTTCTCCTCTTCTCGTGTGTCGGATGGAGCTGAGATCTTGCGGGTCAGGGCGGTGCGTGGCAGCCCGTGGGGACCCGGGGCGGCTCAAAAGCTGCCGCCCACCCCGCCGTCGAACCCGCCGCCGTCGCCGAAACCACCGCCGAAACCGCCCCCGAAGCCGCCGCCGTCGCCGAAACCGCCGTCGTGGTGGCCGCCGCCGTAGCCGCCGCCCCCGTTGAGGATGCCGCCCAGCAGGATGCCGCCGAGCACCGCACCGCCAAGACCGTTGCTGCGGCGCCCGCCGTAGCCCATGCCGCCGTAGCCGGCGGGAGAGCTGTAGAACTGGTCGACGTCCGCGGTCGCGGAGCGCTGTGCGTCCTCGGCGAGCCGGATGGACTGGTTGGCCTCGTTCAGTGCACGCTCTGGATCGGACTCCTGCAGCTGCTGGGCGATCTGCAGGTGGCGCTCTGCCTCCGCGAGCTGGGTGCGCGCCTGAGCGCCCACGCCGCCCCGGCGCGCCCACACGTAGTCCGACGCCGTGGTGAGGCTCGCCTGCGCGCTCACCAGCGTGTGGGAGAGGGTCTCGCGGGCAGAGCGGGCACGGTCCTGGGCGTTGCGGACGTCCTGAAGCCCCTTGTCCAGCTCCGCCTTCGCCTGGGCCAGGCGACGGGCCGAGCCCACGGGGTCGTAGTGGCCCGAGGACATCTGCTCCGTGACCGTCTGCAGCACAGAGCGCACCCCCGCGGCGGCACCCGCGAGCTCGGGGCGAGAGCCGTGCTGCACGATCCCCTCGGCCTCGGCGACGTCCCGCTGCGCGATGCTCACGGCATCCTTGAGGGACTCCTCGGCCTTCGCCAGCTCGCGGCGCGCGTTGTCCACCGAGGTGATGAGCCCCTCGGCCTGACCCGTGGCCTCCTCGGCGGCCCGGATCGCGAGCACCCCTTCGGAGACCTCACCGGAGTCCAGGTGCTGCTGCGCCTGCTGGATCGAGGACTCCGCGAACTCGAGGCGGTCCCGCGCCTGGGCGCCGTTGTCCGCCACTGGGGCCAGGGCGGCGTCGTCGTAGGTCCCGTGCAGCGAGACGAGCGTAGCCTCGGCGTCCGCAAGGCGTGGCCGCGCGTCCGCCACGGCGCGGCGGACCCCCTCCAACGCCTCGGGGGCGCGGGTCTCCAGCTGCCGCAGCTGGGTGAAGTTCTTCTCCTGCTCCGCGAGCGGCGCCCTGGCCTGCCGCGTGCGGTCGATGATCTCACCGAGCCACGCGCGCTGGTCCGCCTCGGTGTCCGGGATGTCGTCCTCGAGCTTCTGCTGCAGCTCGAAGGACTCCCGCATGTGCTCCTTGGCGCGGGCGATCGCCTCCTGGAACGGCCGTGTCTGCTCCGCGCCGTACTGCAGCTGCGCGAACGCGAGCTCCTGCTCGGAGTGCTGGATGGCGTTGTCCGCCTCCACGAGTGCCGATCCGGCCTGCCTGTGGAGCTCCGGCAGGGGCACCAGCGGACGCTGCGGCGCGCCACCGCGCTGCTGCTGGCCCCCCGGTACGTCTGCGCCACGACGACGTCGCTTGCGCGCCACGACCACGGCACCCACGCCCACGGCGGCGAGCCCCCCGACCGCCACGGTGCCCAGAACCGCACCGCCACCACCGCCCAGACCGCCGCTGAGGGCGGAGTCGATACCCTTCACCGCGCCCTCGGCCGCGCCGTTCCAGTCACCCTTGTTCAGTGCGGGGGCAATGTCATCGGTGTAGATCTTCTGTCGGTCGCTGGTGGAGAGTGGCCCGGCGGAGCTGGCCAGGAATCGTGCCTGGCGAGCCTGTGTGGCCACCGCCAGCACGGCGTCGTTGCTGCCGAGACCGTTGTCGGAGGCGAACTGCTTCGCCCACTGCTCCGGGTCGGTGGGATCCGTGAAGCGCTCTACGTAGACCACGTAGAGCGTGATCTGGTGTTCCTGGGACAGGGACGCGATCGAGTCCTGCAGCGCGGAGGTGTCACCGAGCGCGTCCGCTGAATCCACGACGCGGACGCCCGGATCCACCGTGGGCGGGGTCTCGGCCAGTGCTGCGGGGGAGAGGAGCATCAGGGAGGAACCTGCGAGTGCGGCCGCCGACAGTGTGCGCCGCCAGTAGGTGCGTGAACTCATGACCCTCGTTCTTTCGACGTCAGCCCGGTGGTTCGGCGCCCCCCGTGATCGTCGGTGCGTTCTGCGCGGGAGCGGCGCCGCTCAAGTCACAGAATACGCTGAGCACAGGTGCTGGATCCGTGATGTCAGCGCGCACCCCGGAAAGGTTGAGCTGATTCACGAGAACCCGTCAGTTCTCACAGCACCGGCACAGCACGGGCGCGCATACTGTGGCAACGGAAAGAGACCGGCCCAGGAGTCGGTACCTGAGGTTCTGAGGAGAGAAGATGGCCGATTCCCACGATCCCCGCGACGGCGGCGATCCGCAGCGTCCCGTCCCCCGCTACGGAGAGCAGGCCTACAGAGCGAGCGACTCCGGGTCGACCGGCGCCGCGGGGGACACCGGGGCCGATCCGCGGCACGGTTCGCCCTGGAACCCGAACGACACTCAGCCCATTCCCCCCGCATCCCAGAACGGCCACAACGGCTACGGCTCGGGCAGCGCGGACGGCCAGGCTGGCGGGTACGGCGGGGGTTACGACGGTGCGTCGTTCCAGGGCGGCTCCGCGGCCCACCCGGGTGAGGGCGGCACGAAGACCCGCCGCAAGTTCTCCGCCGGCGCGATGGTGGCAGGCATGGCGCTCGCCGGTCTGCTCGGTGCGGGGACCGCGGTCGGCACCGGTGCGGTGGCCGGTGGGAGCAGCTCGTCGACGAGCGCGAACAGCTCCCCGGTGATCGTCAACAACACGGACTCGGTCAACGAGATCACGGGTGCCACGCAGAAGGCGTCCCCCTCCGTGGTCACCATCTCCGCGACGTCGGGCAGTGAGGCCGGCACCGGCTCCGGCGTGGTGCTCGACGACCAGGGCCACATCCTCACCAACACCCACGTGGTCACACTCGACGGCGCCACCTCCAACGCGAACCTGGAGGTGCAGACCGCGGACGGCTCGGTGCGCAAGGCCACCGTCGTGGGCACGGACCCCGAGTCCGATCTCGCCGTCATCAAGGTGGACCCCTCCGGGCTGACCCCCGCAGAGTTCGCGGACTCGAGCAAGCTCAACGTGGGCGACGTGGCGATCGCGATCGGTGCTCCTCTCGGACTGAGCGGAACCGTCACGGACGGCATCGTGTCCACGCTCAACCGGACGATCGCCGTCGCCTCCTCGGCGGCGCAGGAGACCCCGGAGGACTCCCAGCAGGGCGGCGGCGGGCAGGACTTCTTCTTCAACTTCCCGGACAACGGGCAGTCGGGCTCGCAGTCCGCGAAGTCGAGCGTCTACCTCAACGTCCTGCAGACGGACGCGGCGATCAACCCCGGCAACTCGGGTGGCGCGCTCGTGAACTCGAGCGGTCAGGTGATCGGCATCAACGTGGCGATCGCCTCGGCGGCGGGGTCCTCCTCGAACGACTCCTCCAGCTCGGGGAACATCGGGGTGGGATTCTCGATCCCGTCCAACACGGCCAAGCGGGTCGCGGACGAGATCATCAAGGACGGCAAGGCCACGCATGGCTACCTGGGCGCGTCCGTCTCCTCCTACACGCCGTCCGGGAGCAACTCGGGGCAGTTCTCCTCGGGCGCCCTGGTGCGCAGCGTGGAGAGCGGCTCCCCGGCCGCGGACGCCGGGCTGAAGGCCAACGACGTGGTCACGAAGTTCAACGGCAAGTCCATCACGGACGCCGATGCGCTGACCGCGGGCATCCGCGAGCTCGCGGCCGGTTCCCAGGCGGAGCTCACCTTCCGCCGCGGCAACGATGAGAAGACCGTCACGGTCACCGTCGGCAACGCGGCGGACCACACGAGCAACTAGCCACTGCACGGGGACAGCCCCGGACGGAGCGCCCCTCGACGACGGCGCCCTGCGCACCCGGGTGCGCAGGGCGCCGTCGTTGTGCGCTGCGCTGGGCCGCCGTCGCCGTGTTCCCCGGCGTGGTGGCTGCGGTACCGGCCCCGCGCCGCCGTCGTCCCCGGCTCAGACGCCGTCCGGGAAGCCCAGCTGGCGCCAGGCCTCGTAGAGCGCGATGGACGCCGAGTTGGCGAGGTTGAGGGAGCGGCGGCCGGGCAGCATGGGGATGCGCACCCGCTCGGTCACGTGCGGGTCCTCCAGGACGTCCCCCGGAAGCCCCGTGGACTCGCGGCCGAAGAGCAGGACGTCCCCGTCCCGGTAGTCCAGCTGCGTGTGGCGGGTGCTCGAGTGGGACGTGAACGCGATCACGCGGGCATCCCCGAGCGAGTCCCAGAGCGCGTCAACGCTGGGGTGCACGTCCATGACTGCGAGGTCGTGGTAGTCCAGGCCCGCGCGGCGCAGGTTGGCATCGTCAAAGTTGAAGCCCAGGGGCTCCACCAGGTGCAGCCGTGCGCCGGTGCACGCGGCCAGGCGGATCGCGTTGCCCGTGTTGCCGGGGATCTCGGGGGTGTGGAAGACGAAGTGCAGCATGGGGGCGATTGTAGGCGCGCCTAGAATGGGGACCATGCCCACACCCCGCGTCTACATGGATCACGCCGCCACCACGGACATGCTCCCGGAGGCCGTTGAGGCGTTCGTCGAGCAGGCCCGCAGGGGCGGCAACCCGGCCTCCCTGCACTCCGGCGGTCGCGCCGCGCGCATGACGCTGGAGACGGGGCGGGACCAGATCGCGGCAGCCCTCAACGCGGAACCGGTCGAGGTCATCCTGACCTCCGGCGGCACCGAGGCGGACAACATGGCGGTGCTCGGCCTCTACCGTGCGGCACGGGAGGCCGACCCTCGTCGCACGGTGATCGCGCTGTCCACCGTGGAGCACCACGCCGTGTCCGAGACAGCCGAGTGGCTCGTTGCCCACGAGGGCGCGGAGCTCGCGTGGCTCGAGGTGGCCGAGGACGGCCGCGTGGACCCCGCCGCGCTCGCGGACCTGCTCGCGCGGCGCGGTGACGAGGTCGCGCTGGCCACGGTGATGTGGGCGAACAACGAGGTCGGCGCCGTCCAGCCCGTGGCGGAACTCGCGGCCCTGTGCGACGACGCCGGGGTGGCCTGCCACGTGGACGCGGTCCAGGCGTTCTGCGCCGTGCCCGTGGACGCCCATCTGCGCGGCATCAGCACCCTCGCAGTCTCGGCCCACAAGCTCGGCGGCCCGATGGGTGTGGGTGCGCTCTACGCCCCACGCACGGTGAAGCTCGCCGCAACCAGCTTCGGGGGAGGTCAGGAGCGCAGTGTCCGCTCCGGCACCGTGAACGCGGCGGGTGCCGCGGCGTTCGGCGCGGCGGTCGAGGCGGCCCGGTCCGATCTGCGCGGGGAGTTCCTGCGCCGCGCACGCCTTCGCGACGCCCTCGTGGCCGGGATCCGGGAGCGGGTCCCGGACGCCGTTCTGCGAGGGCCCGAGCCGGGTGCCCCGGAGGCGGAGTGGGAGCATCCCACCCGGCTGCCGGGCAACGCGCACTTCACGTTCCCCGGTTGCGAGGGGGACTCCATGCTCTTCCTCTTCGACGCGGCCGGGGTGGCGCTGTCCACCGGCTCGGCGTGCAACGCGGGCGTGCCGCGCGCCTCCCACGTGCTGCTGGCCATGGGCGTGCCGGAGGAGACTGCCCGCGGCGCGCAGCGCTTCTCGCTTGGGCACACGAGCACGCAGCAGGACGTCGAGCGCGTCCTGGACGCGGTGGGCGAGGTCTACGAGCGCGCCCGCACCGCGGGCCTCTCGGGGCACGTGCCCGGCGCGTTCTGAGCGGGTTGCCCGCTGAGCACGACGACGCCGCGGCCCGCGCCGCCCGGACGAACCGGCGCCGGGGCACCCGCCGCGGCGCGCGGCGTCGTCCCCGGGAATAGCAGTTTGGCAGGCGGCGTTGTTAAGTCGTCCCCGGGAATAGCAGTTTGGCAGGCGGCGTTGTTAAGGAGTCCCACCCGACGACTTTCCCTGGAGGCACCCCCGTGCGCGTACTGGCAGCCATGAGCGGCGGCGTGGACTCGGCAGTGGCCGCGGCACGCGCCGTGGACGCCGGGCACGACGTCACCGGCGTCCACCTGGCACTGTCCCGCACCCCGGGCACGCTGCGCACCGGAGCACGCGGATGCTGCACGATCGAGGACTCCCGGGACGCGTGGCGTGCCGCGGAGAAACTGGGCATCCCGTACTACGTGTGGGACTTCTCCGAGCGCTTCCAGGCGGACGTGGTGGACGACTTCGTGGCCGAGTACGCCGCCGGGCGCACCCCGAACCCGTGCATGCGCTGCAACGAGAAGATCAAGTTCGCCGCCCTGCTGGAGAAGGCGCTGGCGCTGGGCTTCGACGCCGTGTGCACCGGCCACTACGCCAAGGTGGTGGAGGACGCGGACGGCCACAAGGAGCTGCACCGCGCCGCGGACTGGGCGAAGGACCAGTCCTACGTGCTGGGCGTGCTGACCGCCGAGCAGCTGGAGCACGCCATCTTCCCCCTCGCCGAGACCCCCTCCAAGGCGCAGGTGCGCGCGGAGGCGGAGGAGCGGGGACTGTCCGTGGCCAAGAAGCCGGACTCCCACGACATCTGCTTCATCCCGGACGGCAACACCCGCGGGTGGCTCGAGGACCACATGGACCTGGACCCCGGGCGGATCGTCGACACCGAGGGCAACGAGCTGGGAGAGCACCGCGGTGCCCAGGCCTACACCGTGGGACAGCGCCGCGGGCTGCACATCGGCCGCCCCGCCCCGGACGGCAAGCCCCGGTTCGTGCTGGAGATCCGGCCCAAGACCAACGAGGTGGTCGTGGGTCCCGAGCAGCTGCTCGCGATCGACGTCATGGAGGGGATCCGCCCCTCGTGGGCGGGCCTGCCCCCGCGTGAGGTCGCGGCCCTGGGTGACGCGACGGACGCCCGCTCCGAGGAGTTTCCGGTGACCGTGCAGGTGCGCGCCCACGGCGATCCCGCCCCGGCGACCGCCTGGCTGAGCCGCGAGGCCGGCGAGCCCCGGCTGCACGTGCGGCTCGCGGAGTCCCAGCGCGGCGTCGCACCCGGACAGACCATGGTCCTCTACCAGGGGACGCGCGTGCTGGGGCAGGCCACGATCGACTCCGCGCACGCGGACCGCCCGGTCGTCGCGGCCTCCTGAGAGCGTTTCGGGGCGTCGGACCACGGTGATTACAGTGGACGCATGACCCCAGCCACTCACCCGACCGCCCGCCCCGAGGACCACGCCCCGGTGGATCCGGCGGCGTCCGACGTCCCGCACCGCACGTCCGAGACCGCGCTCGAGCGGCTGAGCTCGATCCGCGGCACGATCGACAACATCGATGCCGCCCTGATCCACCTGCTCGCGGAGCGCTTCAAGGCAACCCAGCGGGTGGGCAGGCTCAAGGCCGAGAACGACCTCCCGCCGTCGGACCCGGAGCGGGAGAAGGCGCAGATCCAGCGGCTGCGCAGCCTCGCGGAGGCGGCTCACCTGGACCCCGAGTTCGCAGAGAAGTTCCTCAACTTCATCATTAGCGAGGTCATCCGCCACCACGAGGCCATCTCCGAGGACCACCACCGCGGCCAGGACGCATGAGCGCGCCCGCGGGGGACGCCGTCACGGCCACCCTCACCCGGGCGCTGCGGGGGACGGACCTCTTCGAGACGTTCACGGTGCTGCGCGGCGAACTGGGTGCGCCCCACCTCGCGGGCGTTCCCGTGCTGCCGGACCGCGGACCGCAGGCTGAGCTCGCGGCCCGCACGAGCGCCGTGCTCGACTCGCTGCACGCGGACCGGCAGCCCCACGGGTGGCGGATCACCTCCGTGCCCGGTGCGGACTCCCGGCAGGCCCGGGCCCTGCTCGCGAGCGACCTCAACGTGGTCGCGGACGTCCTGGGCGCCGAGTCCGGTTCGGACACCGGCCCCGTCGCGTTCTCCCTGCTCGGCCCGGTCTCTCTCGCCGCCACGGTCCACGTGCACAACGGCGAGAAGCTGCAGTCGGACCCCGGCGCACGGCGGGACCTCACCCAGTCCTGGTGCGCGGGGCTGGGCGAGCTGCTTGCCGCCCTGCGGCGCAACACGGACGGCCGCGGCACGGTGCTGGTGGTCGAGGAGCCCGAGCTGGACCGCGTGCTGCGCGGCACCATTCCCACCGCCAGCGGCTACCGCACCCTGCGCTCCCTGCCGCGCCACGAGGTGCGGGCGGCCCTCACCGAGGCCGTCGGTGCGGCGCGCGACGCCGGCGCGGAGCGTGTGCTGCTCGCCGCCGGTTCCGCGGAGCCCTCCTGGGCGCTGCGCACGGGAGCGGACACCGCGGTGACCGCGCTGCCCACCGGTCCCACAGAGGCGTGGGAGCCCCTCGCAGCCCTGCACGAGGCGGGGGTGGGGCTGTGCTTCGACACCGCACCCGTGACCGGTCGTCCCGCCGTGCGCGCCCACGTGGAGCGGGTGCTGCGGCCCTGGACCGAGCTGGGTATGGACCCCGCCGCGCTGCTCGGGACGCTGCTGGCGCCGTCGTCGGCCGTCAGTGAGCTCACCCCGCCCGAGCTGCCGGGTGCACTGCGGCGCGTGACGGAGCTGGGGGACGCGCTCACGGAGGCGTGCAGCGAGGCCTGAGCCCCACCAGGCCGTAGAATCTCAGCAGGACGCGGGGAGCCCGGCCACGGCCGCACCCGGTGGAGGACTCGAGTGCGAAAGCGGGCCATGAAGGCGAGAATCTTGGTAGTGGACGACGACGCCGCGTTGTCGGAAATGATCGGCATCATCCTGGCCTCGGAGGACTTCGAGCCGGTGTACTGCTACGAGGGTTCCAGCGCGCGCGAGGTCTTCCGCGCCTCCGAGCCGGACCTGATCCTGCTGGACCTCATGCTCCCGGGCATGGACGGCATCCAGGTCTGCCAGCAGATCCGTGCCGAGTCGGACATCCCGATCGTGATGCTCACCGCCAAGTCGGACACCGCGGACGTCGTGCGCGGGCTGGAGGCCGGCGCGGACGACTACGTCCCCAAGCCGTTCAAGCCCGCCGAGCTCGTGGCCCGCGTCAAAGCGCGGCTGCGCCCCACCGACCGCGGTGCCTCGCAGGAGATCACCCTGGGGGACATCGTCATCGACGTCACCGGGCACACCGTGACCCGCGACGGCGAGGAGATCCCCCTGACCCCGCTGGAGTTCGACCTGCTCGCCACGCTCGCGCGCTCCCCGCACCAGGTCTTCAGCCGCGACGAGCTGCTGCGGGACGTGTGGGGCTACCCCCACGCGGCGGACAACCGGCTCGTGAACGTGCACGTGCAGCGGCTGCGCTCCAAGGTCGAGCGCGACCCCGAGAACCCCGAGGTGGTGCTGACCGTCCGGGGGATCGGCTACAAGGCGGGCGGACACCCGCATAAATGACGGTGTCCCCGGCGAACGCCGCGGCGCGCAACCCCGGCCCGCGCCGTCGCCCCAAGCGCTTCCGCAGGCTCCGGCTGAGCCGCCGTGTGCTGTTCCGCCGCTGGCGGCAGTCGCTGCAGTTCCGGGCCATTGCGGTGGCGCTCACCCTCACCTCCATGGCGTTCTTCGCCACGGGGAGCTTCCTGTCCCACCAGATCGCGGACCGGCTGTTCACGGACCGCCTCAACCAGGTGCTGGAGGAGGCCCGCACGGACATCGGCACCGCGCAGGCCAGCTTCGACGCCTCGGACGCCTCGGACCGCACCGAGGTGCAGGCGCTCATCAACTCCACCCTCGGCAAGCTGAGCCAGGACCCCAGCACCACGGACCACCGCTGGGTGCTGATCCCCCTGGACCAGGGGACGGGACAGTCCTTCGTGGGGGTGCAGACGGAGAGCTCGTGGATGACCTCGGCATCGGTGCCGCAGCAGCTGCAGCAGCGCGTGGCGAGCGGGGACGGCACGTACTGGCAGCCGGCGTCCGTGCGGATGGCCGAGAACGCGCCGGAGCAGCCCGTGATCGTGATCGGGGACGTGGTCCAGCTCAACCAGAACTCCCGCTACGGCCTCTACTTCGTCTACGACTTCTCGGACCCGCAGGCCACCCTGGACTCGATCCACGCCGTGCTGCTGCTGTCCATGGTGGCGCTGCTGCTGCTCGTGGGAACGATCGTGTGGTACGTGACCCGCGAGGTGGTGCGCCCGGTCTCCAACACGGCCCGCGTCTCCCAGCGGCTGTCCGAGGGTGACCTGGACGTGCGCATGGACGTGCGCGGCAGCAACGAGGTGGCACGGCTGAGCCGGTCCTTCAACCGGATGGCGGACTCCATCCAGAACCAGATCACGCAGCTCGAGCAGCTCTCCTCCATGCAGCAGACCTTCGTCTCGGACGTCTCCCACGAGCTGCGCACGCCCCTGACCACGGTCAAGATGGCCGCCGAGGTACTCTACAACGCCCGCGACGACTTCGACCCCGTGAACCGGCGCTCGAGCGAGCTGCTGCACAACCAGGTGGAGCGCTTCGACTCGATGCTCTCGGACCTGCTGGAGATCTCCCGCTTCGACGCCGGGGCGGCGCGGCTGGACATGGCCTCGACCGACATCTTCTCCGTGATCTACGACGTCGTGGAGGCGGCCGCGCCGATCATCCTCACCTCCGGCTCGGAGCTCACCGTGCGCTCGACCCTCACCCGCGCCGTGGTGCAGATGGACCAGCGGCGCATCGACCGGATCCTGCGCAACCTGGTGACCAACGCGCTGGAGCACGGGGAGAGCAAGCCCGTGGACATCTACGTGGGCGCGAACGAGAACTGCGTGGCGGTGGCGGTGCGGGACCACGGCATCGGCATGACCGAGGAGCAGACCAGCAAGGTGTTCAACAGGTTCTGGCGCGGCGATCCCGCCCGCGTCCGCACCGTGGGCGGCACCGGGCTGGGTCTGGCGATCGCTACGGAGGACACCCGGCTGCACGGGGGACGGCTCGAGGTCTGGGCCGAGCCGGACAACGGCGCCTGCTTCCGCCTCACCCTGCCGCTGCTGCGCACTCAGCCCCTGGACCCGGAGCTGCCGAACCCTCTGCCCATGCCGCCGGACGAGGACTCCGCCGAGTCCACGGCGCGCGTCACGGACACCGGTTCCCTCCAGCTGACGGCCCCGCCCACGCGCTTCGTGAGCGAGCCTGCCACTGGTCAGCTGCGCATCGAGGTTCCGGGGGAGCGTGGCCCGCAGGGGGCCTCGGCGGGTCCCGCCGCCCCGGAGCACCCGGGCGGCTCCGGAGACAGCGTCAGTCACGGTGACGGTGACTGTGACGGCGACGCCGCCGCGGACGTGACCGGGCACGGTCACGGTGGGCGCGGCGTCGTCGGCGGCGCGGGAAGCGGTCCGCGGACGGGCTCGAGCGCGGCCACGGACGGCCGCGGGACGGAGGAGTCATGACGGCACGGAAGCACTCACGGCAGGTGAGGGGCCGGACCGGCGGAACGCCTGCCGGTAGGACGCCCGCGCAGCACCGGCGCGCCCGGTACGCCGGCGCGCTGGCGGCGGTGGCGCTCGGTCTGACGCTGTCGGCGTGCGGAGCCATGCCCCGCTCCGGTCCGGTGCACAAGGTCATCGAGCCCACCGAGCAGTCCGAGCAGACCGCCATGGCGTTCAACCCCCAGGCCCCGCAGGTGGGGGCCTCGGCGCAGGAGATCGTCGAGGGCTTCCTGGCCGCCGGGGTGGGGGCGCAGGACGACTACTCCGTGGCGCGCAAGTACCTCACCCCGCAGCTGGCCACCACGTGGAAGCCGGACACCCGCGTGCTCATCCACTCGGGCGAGCCCACCACCGTGCCGCGGCTCAACGAGGGCGAGTTCCGCACGAGTCTGGAGATCAGCGGTGAGCTGGGCTCCAACGGTGTCCTCACGTCCCAGCCCTCGGGCAGCACGCGCGTGCTGGACTTCGTGCTGACCTCCGTGGACGGCCAGTGGCGGATCTCCAAGGCGCCGGACGGGGTGATCGTGCCGCGGGCAGACTTCGAGCAGATCTTCGACCCCATCACGCTCTATTTCTACTCCGCGAAGGACCCGAACTACCTGGTGCCGGACCCCCGGTGGTTCGCGAAGCGCTCCACGGCCTCCACCGCTGCCGTCCGCGCCCTGCTGAGCGGTCCCGCGGGATACCTCGGGACCGCGGTGACAAGCGCGCTGCCGCAGACCGCGTCCCTCTCCCGCTCCTCGGTGCCCGTGTCCGGGGGGACCGCGGCGGTGGCCCTGAGCCTCGCGAACTTCGACCCCGCGGACGTGGACGAGGCCCACCGCATGGACCAGCAGCTGCGGGCCACCCTGCGTTCGGTGCCGAACGTCGAGGACGTGGACCTCACCATCAACGACGCCCCGGTGGAGACCTCTGGGAGCTCGAGCAGCGAGGCCGTCCGCTCGGTCACCGTGCCGAACCGGCAGATCGGCGTGTCCGACAACCGCCTCGCGTTCTACCAGGGCGGGCAGTCCGAGGACATCCCCAACGTGACCCTGCCTGACGGCGCCTCGATTGCCCGGCCGGCCATGGGCACCGAGGCCACCATTTTCGGATTCGTCAACAACGCGGACTCCGTCGTCTACACCGTGGCCTCGGGGAGGGAGCCGGAGCGGCGCTGGTCCGGCACGCAGCTGACTCGCCCCAGCTTCGACCGCATGGACTACGTGTGGGGCTCCGACCGCTCCGGGACCGTGCACGCGGTGCGCGCCTCCGACGAGGGCGAGGGCAGCACCGTGAGCGCGCAGTGGCTCGAGAACCAGCACGTGGCCTCCCTGCGGATCTCGCGGGAAGGCAGCCGCGCGCTCGTGGTGACCACCACGGGCAGTTCCTCCCGCGCCACGGTGTGGCTCGCGGGCGTGGTCCGGGACGACTCCGGGCGGCCCACCGAGCTCGTGAAGGGCAACGCGGTGGCGGCGGACGTGGACGTGGACACGGCCCAGTGGATCAGCGCGGACGAGTTCGTGACCACGGCGCTGGACCAGGACGGCAACGCGCAGCCCCGGCGCTACAGCGTGGCCGGGCGCTACGACGAGCTGCCGTCCCTGACGGGCGTCACCTCGATCGCCGGCGGCAACGGCCCGGCCGCGGTCTACGGCGCGTCGGACGGCAAGCTGTACATGCTCACCGGCAGCTCGTGGGCCCTGCAGAGCGAAGCGGTCACGGACACCGCGTTCGCGGGGTGAGCGCGCCGTGATCCGCGGCTGACGAGCGCCCGGTCGGGTGCCGTCGCACGGGGCACCGGGCTTTGACGGGCTCCCGGGTCTCCCGGGTGGTGCACGTGCCCCGGGGCCCGTGCGGTCCGCCCTCCCCATGACCTCCGGGGGCTGCGGTGCGCCCGCCGCACGGTGTGAACTCGGTCCATGACGACGAGGACGACGCCGCCGCGGCGCCGCGGGCCCGTGGGCTGGGACGCCCGGGCCGCCCGGTTCGCCGGCTGGTGGGCCCAGGCCCTGGAACTCGTCCTGCCCGTGACCTGCGCGGTGTGCGGGGAGCCAGGGAAGGCCCTGTGCCGCTCGTGCCGCATCGTGCTCCGGCGTGCCACGGCGCACCCGGGCTCACTGGTGCCCCCTCCGCCGCTCGCCGCCGCTGGGGTGCGCGTGTGGACCGCGGGGGAGTACGAGCACGAGCTCGCGTCCTGCCTCCTGGCGTTCAAGAACGGTGGCCGCACGGATCTCGCCCCGGTCCTCTCGGCCGTGCTCGCCCCGGTGCTGACCGCGGCCGCGCGGGACGTCCGCAAGGAACCGGGTGGTGCGACGGCGCCGGTGCACTGGGTGCCGGTTCCCACGAGCGCCCGCGCGCGGCGTCGTCGCTGGTTCGACCCGGTGGCGAGCATTCTCGGGGGCACCGCCCTGCCCCGGAACACCCGCGTCACCCCCGCCGTGTCCCACCGGCGGGTGCGGGGACGGGGCACCGGGAGCCAGAAGGCGCGCGGCGGCGCCCAGCGGGAGCGGGCGCTGCGCGGGACGATGCGTGCGACGGGCGTGCGGGGCACGGTGTGCTTGGTCGTGGACGACGTCCTCACCACGGGCGCCACGGCGGCCGAGGCCGTGCGCGCACTGCGGGCCGCCGGGGCGTGCGTGCCCGCCGTCGTGACCCTCGCCGGGGTCCGCGTCCCGCGTTCACCCCAGGAGAACGCATGAACGTCCGAGGTGGCGATCAGTGAATTTCCTCACCAATTCATCTAGCGTTGGACCACGGGAATCAAAGGTGTCCCGCGTGGGCGAGCAACTGGTCCCACACCATCCTCAAGCTCTGGAGGGTCTCATGGAACTGAACATCAAGGGTCGCAACATCACTCTGCCGGACCGTTTCCGGGAACACGTCGAGTCCAAGAGCGAGCGGTTCCAGCAGCTGGGCGACAAGGTGGAGGCCATCGAGGTCAAGGTGACCAAGGACACCTCCGGTTCCGGGCGCCAGGGGATCCGTGTGGAGATCACGGTGGACGGGCGCGGCCCCGTGGTCCGTGCGGAGGCCCGCAACGACGACAAGTTCGCGGCGTTCGACGAGGCCTACGCGAAGCTCATGGAGCAGTTGCGCCGGGCGCGTGATCGTCGCAAGATCCACCGCGGAGGCCACCAGCGCCCCGTCGCCGTCCACGAGGCCACGGGCTCCCTGCCCGTGGTGCCGAGCGACGCCGGGCCCGCATTCGCCTCCGAGCAGGAGCTCGCCGCGGCAGAGGACGAGGTGTTCGACGACGAGTTCGTCCTGAGCGACACCCCCTCGCCCGTGGAGATCCGCCGCAAGCGCTTCCCGGCCCACGAGATCACCGTGGACGAGGCCGTGGACCAGATGGAGCTCGTGGGTCACGACTTCTTCCTGTTCGTGGACAAGGACACGCAGGAGCCCTCCGCCGTCTACCGCCGCAAGGGCTGGGAGTACGGCGTGATCAGCCTCAGCGCGGACGGTGCCTCCGGCGAGGAGAAGGTGGCCTACCAGGCGGACGCCACGGCCTCCTGAGCCCGCCCGCCGGGCACCACCGCCCAGCACCCCGCACCACCACCGGGCCCCGCGACCACGTCGCGGGGCCCGGTCCGTGGTCACGGACGGCGCGATTCCCGCGAGCACGCGGGAATCGTCCAGCCTCACTCACGTACACTGTTCGGCGGTGCACCCCCAGCCCATCTCCGGTGCCCACCACTGATCTCGGAGGAGCGAACACACGTGGCGTCATTCCTGGAAAAAGTCCTTCGCACGGGGGACAAGCGTGTCCTGAAGCGGCTGAGGACTTACGCGGACGCCGTCAACAGCCTCGAGGACAGCTTCAAGGAGCTCTCCGACGCCGAGCTGAGGGCCGAGACGGACTCGTTCCGGGAGCGCATCGAGGGCGGCGAGTCGCTGGACCGACTGCTCCCCGAAGCCTTTGCCGCCGTGCGCGAGGCCGCGTCCCGCACGCTGGGCCAGCGCCACTTCGACGTCCAGATCATGGGCGGTGCCGCGCTGCACCTCGGCTACATCGCCGAGATGAAGACCGGTGAGGGCAAGACGCTCGTGGCCACCCTGCCCGCGTACCTCAACGCCCTCACGGGCAAGGGCGTGCACGTGGTCACCGTCAACGACTACCTGGCCGAGTACCAGGCGAACCTCATGGGCCGTGTGTTCCGCTTCCTGGGGCTGGAGACGGGCGTGATCCTGAGCGGACAGGATCCGGCCACCCGCCGGGAGCAGTACAACGCGGACATCACCTACGGCACGAACAACGAGTTCGGCTTCGACTACCTGCGCGACAACATGGCCTGGAGCAAGGACGAGCTCGTCCAGCGCGGGCACAACTTCGCGATCGTGGACGAGGTGGACTCCATCCTCATCGACGAGGCCAGGACCCCGCTGATCATCTCCGGACCGGCCTCCGGGGAGGCGAACCGCTGGTACCGCGAGTTCGCGACCGTCGTGAAGAAGCTCGTCCCGGAGACCGACTACGAGGTGGACGAGAAGAAGCGCACCGTGGGTGTGCTCGAGCCCGGGATCGAGAAGGTCGAGGACTGGCTCGGGATCGAGAACCTCTACGAGTCCCAGAACACGCCGCTGATCGGGTTCCTGAACAACGCCATCAAGGCCAAGGAGCTGTTCCGCAACAACAAGGACTACATCGTTGCCGGCGGCGAGGTGAAGATCGTGGACGAGCACACCGGTCGTGTGCTCGCCGGTCGGCGCTACAACGAGGGCGTCCACCAGGCCATCGAGGCCAAGGAGGGCGTGGAGATCAAGCCCGAGAACCAGACGATGGCCACGATCACCCTGCAGAACTACTTCCGCCTCTACGACAAGCTCTCCGGCATGACGGGCACCGCGCAGACCGAGGCGGCGGAGTTCATGAACACGTACGAGATCGGCGTCGTCGCCATCCCGCCGCACCGCGGCATCGCCCGCGAGGACAAGCGGGACGTGGTCTACAAGAACGAGGCCACCAAGTACGCCGCCGTGGTGCGTGACATCGAGGAGCGCCACGAGAAGGGCCAGCCCGTGCTCGTGGGCACGGCCTCCGTGGAGAAGTCCGAGTACCTCTCGCGGTTGCTCGCCAAGCGCGGGGTGCGCCACGAGGTGCTCAACGCCAAGAACCACGCCCGTGAGGCCGCGATCGTGGCGCAGGCCGGACGCAAGGGAGCGGTCACGGTCGCCACGAACATGGCCGGTCGAGGCACGGACATCATGCTGGGCGGCAACGCCGAGTTCAACGCCGTCGAGAAGATGGCTGAGCTGGGGCTGGACCCGGAGCGCGACGCCGAGAAGTACGAGGCGCAGTGGCCCACGGTGCTGGAGCAGTGCGAGGCCGCCACCCGCAGCGAGCACGACGAGGTGCTGGAGGCGGGCGGCCTGTACGTGCTCGGCACCGAACGCCACGAGTCACGCCGCATCGACAACCAGCTCCGCGGCCGTTCGGGGCGTCAGGGCGATCCCGGGGAGTCCCGGTTCTACCTGTCCCTCTCCGACGACCTCATGCGCCTGTTCAACCCGGGTGCCGCGCAGCGTCTGATGGCGATCGCCCCGGACGACGTCCCCGTGACCGGGCGCCTGATCACCTCCGGCATCGCCAACGCCCAGAACCAGGTGGAGGGGCGCAACGCCGAGCAGCGCAAGAACGTGCTGAAGTACGACGACGTCCTCAACCGCCAGCGCGAGGTGGTCTACCGCGACCGTCGCCGGATCCTCATGGGCGAGGACATCAAGGGGCAGATCGAGCAGTTCACCGAGGAGATCATCACCTCCACCATCACGGACCGCACACGCGTGGGGCACTCCGAGGACTGGGACCTGGACGAGCTGTGGACCGCACTGCGGGCCATCTACCCGATCTCGATCACGCACCAGGAAGTGGTGGAGGAGGCCGGCGGTCTTCCCCGTCTCTCCGCGGACTTCCTGCAGGAGCAGATCCTCTCGGATGCGAAGGTCAGCTACCAGGAGCGCGAGGAGCAGCTGGGCTCCGAGGCCATGCGCAACCTGGAGCGCCGCGTGCTGCTCTCGGTGATCGGCCAGCGCTGGCCGGAGCACCTGTACGAAATGGACTACCTCAAGGAGGGCATCGGGCTGCGGGCCATGGCCCAGCGCGACCCCCTGGTGGAGTACCAGCGCGAGGGCCACGCCATGTTCCAGGACATGATGGCCGCCATCCGCGAGCAGACCGTGGTCACGCTCTTCAACCTCGAGGTCCGCAAGCAGCGCACCGGTGAGACGGGCGGGGCGGTCGAGCTGACCACGCCGCAGCGCCCCGCGTTCCTGCAGTACACGGCTCCCGACGAGGACGGCACGCCGCACGCGGAGGTCGAGTCGGAGGAGCAGTGGGGTTCCGACGCCGCGGCGACCGGGACGTCGAGCGCCGCTGGGACGTCGAGCACTTCCGGTACGTCGAGCACGTCCGGGGCTTCGGGCACTGAGGACGACGACGACGCCGAGACTGGCGCGAACCGGGCCCAGCGCCGCACGAAGGCCGGCAAGGGTGGCGCGAAGGCGAAGCGCGGCAAGCGACGCTGAACTCCTGAGCCGCTGTGGCGCTGAACCGCTGTGGTGCGGACCCCTGAGCTGCTGAGCCGACGGGTTGCTGGGGCGCTGCCTTGCTGTGACAGGGTGCCCGGGATCCCCGGCACGCCGCGGGCGGAGTCGCTCACCCCACCTCGAGGTGGGTGACACGCCACTGGCGGCTGATGCGTTCGATGCGCAGCGCGACCGCGCGTGCCCGGGTGGCCTCCTCGACCACGAGTGAGGCCTCCCAGCACCCCGGCGCGGGACTGCACACGCGCACGCGGCGGATCCTGGAGGCCCGGTGCACGTCGAAGGCTGCACGCCGTTCGGGGCACTGCTCCTGCACGAGCTTCAGCATGGCCGCACGCTGCGTGAAGCGCTCGACCACCTCCGGCTCCGTCCACAGGGACAGCTGAGAGGCCGGACGGGTTCCCGCCAGGATCTCTACTGCGGCCTGGCCGATGCTGCGCGCAATTGCCGCCACGCGCTCCATCTCGTTCTTTCCGGTCAGTGCGGCGGCGGAACGGTCCTGCCGCCAGGTGTAGCCACCCGCGGGAGTGCGGGGTGCGGATTCGGGAACGGCGATGCTCATGGTGTGCTCCTCGTGGTTCGTGGTTCGTGGTTCGTGGTTCGTGGTTCGTGACGTGCGGTGCGTGACTGGTGGTCAGCGGATCGTTGCCGCTGACGGTGTGACTGCTGGCGCGGTCTGTGGGCTCATTCCCGTGCGTTCTGCTGCGTGAGCAGGTGCGGTGGTACCCGCAGCTGGTCGCCCGGGTGGATCAGGTCCCCGTGCTCGGCGAGCGTGTTGTGCTCCAGCCAGGACGCGAGGTGCTGTGACACGGTGGCGTCCGAGACGTCCGGGCCCAGCAGCTGGGACGAGAGGTCCCAGAGGGTGTCCCCGGCCATGACGGTGATGACCCCGTCCGCCACGCGCTCCCGGGCGGGAGGATTGGCGATCGAGTTCGTTGTCCCATCGGGCGCTCCGGCCCGCGTGTCAGCCTGGCCTGTGCTCCGCCCGAGCGGCAGGCCCGTGGGCGTGCCTGCGGCGGGCGCCCCGCCCGTGGTCGTTCCGGCCGCGGGCGAACCGCCAGCGGGCAGGTCGGGACTCGCCGGGGCGCCAGGGTCTGTTGCGGTGCCGGGTTCCGACGCCGCATCGGTACCGCCGAGGCCGCCTTCGGCACCCGGCGTCCCGTTGGCCGAGGTGCCGCTGGCGGGTGACGTGCCGTCGGCTGACGGGATGGCCGCCGGTGCCGCGGCATCCGTCGTGCTGGGCTGCTCGCCGGGTGCTGCGAGCTGCTCCGTGCCCGAGGCCGCGGACCCCCAGAACGGGTCCAGAGCGGCGTCGTCGGCGTGGGCGGGGGAGAGGACCGCGAGCTGGATGCCCACGGCGGCCGCCGTCGTCCGTGCGACGAGGCCCGGGGTGAGCCGGGTGGCCCGGCGCTCCAGGCCGGCCCAGCGCAGCCGTCTCGCAACCGCAGCGAGGGTGAGCATGGCCAGTCCGCCGATCCACCACCCGGCCACGGCCAGGCACGTGCCCGCGGCGAGCACGGCGACGGCCAGCGTCGGGTCGTCGGTGGCACCCGCGGAACGGAGGCGATCGGCCTGCAGCCATCCGAGCGCTCCCAGGGATGCTGCCGCGAGGGGAACCACGAGCCAGAGCGCCGCACGCGGTGACGGTGCGGAGGATTCAATCGTCGCTCGTGGCATGTCGGGCTCCTGATGATGTCGTTTGATGCCGTTTGATATTTTTAGATCATTCAGAGGTTTCACTCGGGAGTCAATCAAAGAACCAAATGCATGGAGCGGGGACCGCAGAGCGGCTGGGACGCGAGTGCCCGGTGCCCTACGGTGAAGCGCAGGTCCTGCGCGGGCGCCGCTCAGGAGGACGGCGGCTGGGCAGGGATCGGCACGGGGAGGCGGGGCTGGAGATGCGGTGGGACGAGCTCTTCGAGGACATGGAGGCGCAGCTCGAGCAGGCGCACGTGCGCACCGTCGAGCAGGAGGCGGTGGAGACGGCGCGGGCGGAGCTCTCGCGGCTGTCGCTGCTCGAGCGGCTCGCGGCGCACCGGGACCACCCGGTGCGGTTGCGGCCCTCACGCGGTGACACGCTGGAGGGCGTCCTCGCGGACGTGGGTGCGGGGTGGGTCGTGGTGCGGGAACGGCACCTGCAGCACCTGGTGCCGCTGCACAGCGTGGTGTGGTGGGAGGGGCTGCCGCGGCGGTTCGAGGTGCTGCCCGAGAGGTCCACGATCCGCAGACTCGGCATGGGTCACGTGCTGCGGGCCCTGAGCACGGCGCGGGTCCACGTGCGCGTGCTGCTGCAGGATCCCGCCGGTCAAGGTGAGCTGGAGGGCACGCTGGACGCGGTGGGACAGGACTTCCTCGACGTGGCGGTGCACCCGGAGGACGAGTTCCGACGACGCCGCGCGGTCACCGCGGTGCGCACGGTCGGGTTCTCCGCGGTCGCCCTGGTCTCCTCGCTCGACACCGGATCCGAGGGGCTGTGAACCCCGGACGGGTTCAGTGCAGGGTGCCCTCGCGCACCGCGGTCTGCGTGCGCTCGTAGCCCTGCTGGATGTACTCCTCGAGCTTGCTCTTCTCCACGCGCCACTGGCCGCGGCCCCCCACCTGGATGGCCGGCAGCTCGCCGGAGCGCACCATCGCGCGGGCCTGCGCCACGGAGACGGAGAGGATCTCCGCGACGTCGGAGAGCGTGAGGAATCGTTGCTGCGTCACGGCCCTGTCTCACTTCCTTTGGCGCTGTTCGATGTCGAATCATCGGAGTTCACCAGACATTGTCCCACGTGGGGCGGAGAGGGACCGGTTATCAACAGGATCGACCGGGCATGCAGGCGTGGACACCTCTGTCCACAGTGTGTCCCGTCACACTTCCCAGGGGGCTCCCGCGCGGGGCACACTCGGGTGGATCCGGTGGGGACCGGGCACTGGGGGAAAGGACGATCGCATGGGCAGCTCGGCATCGCAGGGACGGGCATCCACCACGGCCGCGAGATTCCGGAAACCGTCCTGGCGGGATCCGCGGCTGCTCGTGGGTCTGCTGCTGGTGCTCGTCTCCGTGATGGGTGTGGTGCTCCTGGTGGCCACGGCCAACAGGAGCGAGCCCTACTACGCCGCCGCGGGGGACCTCGCGGTGGGGCAGCGGATCACCCGCGAGGACCTCACCACCGTGGACGCACACCTGCAGGACGCCTCCGAGCGCTACCTTCCCGCCTCTCAGGAGCTGCAGGAGAACGCCGTGGTGACCCAGCGCGTGGCGCAGGGGGAGCTGGTCCCCGCCACCTCACTGGGCACTGCCGACGAGCTGGACCGCACGCCTGTGGGCATCAAGCTTGAAACCCCCGTGCCCGCCCAGGCCGGGCCCGGTTCCCACGTGGACGTGTGGGTGGCACAGCCCAAGCCCACGGGCCGGGGGTTCCAGGAACCCAGGAAGCTCGTCCCGGGTGCGGAGATCGCCCGCGTGGACACCACGGACACCGCCCTGGGCGGCACGGGCGGCGTCACCGTCCACGTGCTCGTCCGCCAGGCGCAGGTGGGTCCGCTCGTGGACGCCCTCGGCAACGACGCCAAGGTCACCCTGGTGCTCGACGTCACCGGGAGCGGCTCGTGAGCATCTCCGTGGCCACCCTGGGCATCAGCACGTGGGAGCTGGTGGACCGGCTCGAACGGCTGCACGGGGAGGTCACGGTGGTGCGGCGGTGCATGGACCTCTCGGAGCTGCTGGCCTGCTCGCACACCGGGATGGCGGACGTGGCACTTGTCGGGGAGGGCGCGGAGGAGCTCACCGGAAGTCTCCTGGAGCAGCTCGACGGCAACGGCGTGCGAGTGCTCGTGGTCGAGGGGCACGACAGCTCACGGCTGTCCCGGCTCGGCGTGGGCAGCGTGGCCGTGGCGGCCTCGGGCGAGGACCTCGCGGAACGGATCCGCCTGGCGGTGCGAGGACCAGCCAGCGGCCACGCCGGGAACGGGGCCGGCGCGCGGGCGGTCGGTGCGACGTCGGCGGCCGCGGCGGAAGACGACGACGGCACAGCCCACGATGACGCTGCGGCGCGCCACGCGGAGGGCGCATCGGCCCGTACTCCAGCACGCGACGACGTCGCTGGCGCACCTGATCCCCGACTCGCACCCGCCGAACCCGGTGCGGCCGGAGGCAGCCGTTCCCGTGGGAGTCGATCCGAAGGTTCGGCGGGACAGGGGCGCAGCGGCGACAAGGGCAGTGCCGGCGGGGGCACGGCCGGGACCGGCACGGTCGGTGGTGGCCGGGACAAACGCGGTAAGGCCGCGGGCCGCGCGGGCGGCGGATCGTCCGTCGCCGAGGGGCGGCGGGCCCCGGGCAAGGGCGCTCGCGGGAAGGGACGCGGTCGAGCCGCGGGTCCAGCAGTGGGCTCCGACGACGCACGTGGCAGCGGCTCGGCGCGCGGGGAGTCCCCGTCCCCGGCGCAGCCCACGAAGGGGGCTGGAACCGGCACCTCGGCCGACCGGGAGACGAATGAACTCGGCGGGGAGTCCGGGGAGAGCGCCTGGCGGCCGGACGCCCACGCCGCGTCCGCAGCCCCCGGGTCTGCCCCGGACGGTTCCGGGGCCCGCGGTCTCGTGACCGTGTGGGGCCCCGCGGGTTCCCCGGGGCGGACCGTGACCGCCGTGAACCTCGCCGCGGAGGCCGCTGTCCTCGGTGTGCGCGTGCTGCTCGTGGACGCGGACACCTACGCCGCGTCGGTGGCCGCGAGCCTCGGCATGCTGGACGAGGCGGCGGGCCTCGCCCAGGCCTGCCGACTCGCGGACCAGGGCCGCATGGACGAGGCGGGGCTGCGACGCTGCGTCACCGCAGTCTCCGTGGCCGGTGCGTCCATGGACGTGCTGACCGGGATCACCCGGCACGACAGGTGGCCCGAGATCCGCGGCTCCGCTCTGGAGAGTGTCCTCGAACGGGCGCGGCAGGACTACGAGCTCGTGGTCGTGGATGTCTCCTCGTGCCTCGAGGCGGACGAGGAGATCAGCACCGACTTCCTGGCGCCGCGCCGCAACGCCGCCGCGCTCGGGGCAGTCGCCGCGGCGGACACGGTGATCGCACTCGGCGCCGCGGACGCACTGGGGGTGCCCCGGCTCGTGAAGGCCCTGCCGGACCTCTGGGAGGCCGCACCCTCCGCCCGCCTCGTGGTGGTGGTGAACAAGCTGCGCGCCGCAGCCGCGGGGCGCTCCGCGGGCGAGGCCGTGCGGGAGGCCTGGGACCGGTTCTCGCCAGGCAACCCCGTGGCCCACACCCTTCCGTGGGATCCGGCCGCGTGCGACGACGCGCTGCTCGCCGGCGCGGTCCTCGCCGAGACGGCCCCGCGCAGCGCCCTGCGGGCCGAGCTGACCGCCCTCGTGCGCGTGCTGGAGCATCCGGAGGAAGACTCGGGTGCGGCGCAGACCACCGTGAGGGGGACTAGGCTGGGGCGTCAAATGGGCGCGTGGTTGCGCCGCGGTTGACGGTCGGAAAGCGAGCCTGCCATGTCCTTCACGGACCCCCTGCGAACCGTCCCGGACTTCGACGCGGGGGACGCCGAGTGGCTGCACCTGCTCGTGGGCGACTGGCAGATGGTCGCGGACCTCGGCGTGGGAGACCTGCTGCTGTGCTTCCCGCGCTCGGTCGTCCCCGCCTCGCAGAGCCCCACGGGCCGGCCCATCCCCACGGAGGACAGCGACTTCCTCGTGCTCGCTCACGCCCGCCCCACGACCGGGCCCACCGCGTACCAGAAGGACATGGTGGGGGAGACCGTCAGCGGAGACGTCGCGCGGCCCCTGCGCAGGGCGTGGATCGACCAGCGTATCGAGAAGATGGGCCCCTCGGAATGGTCCAGCCTCGCGCCGCGGTCCGTGACCCTGGTTCCGCTCGTGCGCAACAACCGGACGATCGCCGTCGTGAGCCTGACGGCCGAACCCCACCACGACAGACTGCCCTCCCGCATGGAACTGGTGTACCGGCAGTCGGCGAGCGACCTGCTGCGGATGGCCAACGAGGGGACGTGGCCGGACTTCGCCGTGCGCATCGACTCCAGGCGCGGAGCGCCGCGGGTGGGCGACGGCCTGATCCGGCTCGACACGGACGGGGTCGTGGAGTTCTGCTCTCCCAACGGCCTCTCGACGTTCCGCAGACTGGGCCTCCAGGGGGACCTGACGGGGCAGAACCTCCTCCACGCGGCGTGTCAGCTGCAGCTCAACGCCCCGGGGGTGGACGAGACCCTGGCCCCCGTGCTCGCCGGGACGATGCCCTGGCGGGCGGAGCTCTCGGCCGTGAAGGCCTCGGCCTCGTTGCGGGCGTTCCCGCTGCGTCGCGGCACGGAGCGCGCGGGCGCACTCGTGCTGTGCCGCGACGTGACCGAGCTGCGGCGTCGTGACCTGCAGCTGGTCTCCAAGGACGCGACGATCCGCGAGATCCACCACCGGGTGAAGAACAACCTCCAGACCGTCTCCGCCCTGCTGCGGCTCCAGTCGCGGCGCATGAACTCGGAGGAGGGCAGGAACGGTCTGCAGCAGGCCATGCGCCGGGTGAGCTCGATCGCCCGGGTGCACGAGTCCCTCTCCCACGAGATCTCCGAGGACGTGGACTTCGACGACCTCATCCGGCACCAGGTGAAGCTCGCCGTGGAGACGGCCTCCGCCACCCAGCACGTGCGCACCGAGGTGCACGGGGAGTTCGGCCGGCTGCCCTCCAAGAGCGCGACGTCGGTGGCGCTGGTGGTCAACGAGCTGGTCGCGAACGCGGTGGAGCACGGGCTCAGGGACAGGGACGGCACCGTGGAGCTGAGCGTGGCGCACCTGCAGGACGAGGTCGACGCCGCGGGGACCGCCAACCGGGTCCTGGAGATCATGATCGACGACGACGGCGGGGGCATGGGGGACACCGTCATCGAGGAGTCCGGAGTGAGCGCGTACCGCCCGCCGGCCGAGGGGGAGGGGCTCGGGATGCAGATCGTGCGCACGCTGGTGGCGAGCGAGCTGGGCGGCAGCATCCGGTGGCAGCCCGGCGAGTCCGGGGGGACCAGGGTGGTCATCACCGCGCGGTTCCCGCAGCAGGCCTCGGGGCGGGGCTGAGTCGCACGCGTGGGCGGCGGGGCGGCCGTGGCGGGGTCATCGCCTCCGGGCGTTGGACAGCAGCAGTCGTCGTAGTGTCGATTGGGTGTGAACTGGGCGGTGGGTGGGAACCGGGTGAGGTGCCCCGGACACGCCGACGGCCCGCGCACCTCTCTCTCGGAGAGGGTGCGCGGGCCGCGGAGTGCGGGACGTCAGGTCCCTGGTGCGGGGTTGCTCAGGAGGCGCGGCGGGCGCGGGCGGCGCGACGCTTGAGCGCGCGACGCTCGTCCTCGCTCATGCCACCCCAGACGCCGGCGTCCTGGCCGGACTCCAGGGCCCACTGCAGGCAGGTGTCCATGACCTCGCACGTGCGGCACACGGACTTCGCTTCCTCGATCTGCAGCAGGGCGGGGCCCGTGTTGCCGACAGGGAAGAACAGTTCGGGGTCTTTCTCGAGGCAGGCTGCGCGACTACGCCAATCCATGATGGCTACACCGCTCCTTTCAGGTTCGGGTGTGCCGGTCCGCGCACGTGCCGCAGCGCGCGACGGGCAGCCGCGGCAGGGGGTGCTGGGGAGGGACACACAGAAAAGGCCCGGAGGATCGGGCCTTTGGTGATCTGTTAGTAGTTTCCCACGTAAACACACCCGAAACAAGAGTGTGAGCGCTACATCACAGGTGAGAAAAATGCGGGTTACCCGCGCGTACCGCGGGTCCGTGGAGACCGCCTGATCTCCCCGTGGACGTGGCCGGGATGTGCGTCGCTCGGTGGTTGCCGCGGATCACCCGCAGCCCTCCGCTCACGCGCTCGAACCGCACGGGGATTGGGACCGCGGGCGGTCACTAGAGTGGAGCGTGTCGTCCTCCCACCGAAAGGCCCCGTTCATGCTCAGCCCGGCGTCCCGTCCCTCCCCGGAGCTCTCCGAGGTCCGTCCGTGGACGGCGGGGGTGGTGACCGTGCTCGTGGCGCTGGAGGCGCTGGCACTGCTTGCCGTGGCGGTGGGCCTGGTCGCATCGCTGTTCTCGGTCCACGTCCTGCCCCTGGGTGGCATCGTCTTCGCGACCCTCGTGATGGCCGGAGGAAGCCTGTGGCTCGCAGCGGCCGCCCGGGGCACGTGGGGTGGCCGACGCTGGCCCCGCGCCGCGGTCCTCGTGTCGCAGGCGTTCCTGCTGATCGTGGCGATGTCCCTGCTGCGGGTGACGCTGGGTTGGTGGGGAATCCTGATCGCGGCGGTCCCCGTGGTGACGATCCTGTGCCTCTTCGCCCCGCCCACCACGGCGTGGATGCACCGCACCCGCGACGACGCTGCCCGCTGAGTCGACGCCGCACGGCGGCGGTGGCCTCGCGCGCTGAAATATCACCGCACGACTGCGGTGGCGTCGCCCGCTCGGGCCCCATTTCCGGATGAACAACGCTCGGTCCGGATGACCCGGTAGTGCTGAAACCACCCCGTACGACTGACCCCCGCCGCCTCCCCCAGAGGCTCACACGTCGTTGCCCTCGGACGGACCTTGCACGGGCGCCGGGCTCTGCAGCAGTTCGACGAGACCGCGGTGCACCCAGAACGCTCTGCCCACCGGGCCGCCCAGGGGCTGCCCCGCGAGCGATGCCCCGAACAGGTCGCCGTCGAACGCGCGGCGGGGCCGGAGCAGCAGGGCGTCTGCGCGGTGCCGCCACGACAGCAGGGGCGGGAACGTGGCTGTCAGCGAATCCGTCAGGTGCACGGAGAGGACCAGGCGCGGGCCCGGTCGGCTTCCGGGTGGGCCCTGCGCCTCCCCGTCCGGCCGCTCGGAATCTGCCCGGCCGAAATTTTCCCGCGCGGAACCCTGCGGTTCCCACACCGCCGCCAGGGTGCGAAGTGCCTCGATGGGCAGGGCATCGGCGTCGTCGATCACGATGGTCACTGGGCCGGGGGTGGCGCGGGCGTTCCGCAGGAGGGCCTCCACCTCCGCCGTTGTCCGGGGAGATGCCCGCAGGACGCGGTGACCCGAGGTCTGCGCGATGGTCCCCTCGTCCGCAGCGGCCCCGGGCCCGGTCACGGTGGAGGCGGAGCCGGCTCGCGACCCCGGGGCGGTCCACGCAGTGGCTGACTCCGCTGACCCCGGTGCGGTCCTCGTGCGCCCCGACAGGCGTTCGACGCCGCCGTCGAGGAACGTGGTGCGTCCGGAACGGGCGGGACCGGCGACCACGAGGGTGGCGCCCGGTCCCCACGGGTGCGCGATGACCTCACCGTCCCGGGAGACGCCCAGGAGCAGGCCCGGGACGGCACACGAGGGCGGCTGCCACGCGTCGGGCAGGGGGAAGGAGCGGGGCCAGGCGTCGAACTCCGCTGATGTGAACGCGGGAACCGGCGACGGACGTGACCCGGGATCGGAAGGTGGTGCGGTGCCGACCGCGAGCTGGACGACCGCCGCACCGTCCGCCAGCGGGGCGGTGCCCGGAGTGGTGCATCGGGCCGCACCCGGCCCGAAGTAGGCGGCGCGCAGGGTGTGGTGGGTCATCGGCGGCAGGCGAGGCCACTGCAGCAGGGCGTCCGGGGCCTGACCCGCTGGGAAGTGGAGACGGCACGATCCCAGCTGTGCGGATCGCCCGGCGAGCAGCGTCCGGTCACCGGCGACGAGGGCAGAGAGACCGCGCGCAGGGCCCGCAGCCACGAGCGCCAGCAGCTCGTCCTCAAGGTGCGACCACGCCCCCGAGCGGAGGATCTGGCTGCAGCGGTCCCAGTCGTCGACGGCCAGGACGGCCCGCGGACGTTCCCCCTCGGTTGCGGGACGCGTCCGGTCGAGAGCCTCTCGCAGGCGCTCAAGCAGATGGGCCAGGTCCGCGGGCCGGTCCGCCCGAGCCCACCCGCGCACCGCTCCGTGCCGGGGCACGCCCTCCGCGCTCACGAGACCGGGGACCTCCGTGCCGGTCGCCGTCACGAGGTAGACCACGGGTGCCTGGCGGGTTCCGCCGGTCGTGGCGGTGAGGGCGGTCCCCGCGAGATCCGCCGACGCCTCCGATGCGGCGGATGCGGCCGAGGGCATCGACGACACCGATGCCGACGACGCCGCTGCCGCACCCGTACCCGCGTCCGCGCAGCGCCGGGCGAGCACGGCGAACGGCTCACGCACCACGGACGGCCGGCCGATCAGCAGCAGCGGTCCGTCCGCCCACGGTTCCCACGTGGCCCGCCCGGTCCAGTGCTCGGCCGGGTTCTCTGCGGGCCCGAGGTCCACGCCCGTGCCGTCGTGCTCCACAGCTCGGGCGGTACGGGGCAGGGGCAGAGGTACCGCCAGCGACGCGGGGTCCGGTTCCATGGGCCCCGCCCACGCGGCGTCGACGTCGGCCACTGCGGAGTCGATGCCCTGTACCGTGTGGTCGGAACGGCCGCTGCCCCGATCCGCTGTCTTCGCGGAGAGGTGCGGAGCCGCGAAGTGCAGCGTCAGCGGTGCGGGTGCCGGTGGAGACATGCGGGTGGCCACGGCGCACTGCACAGCCACCGGGCCGCCGTCGCCGCGGTGCAGGAACCCGCGCCCAGGGATGGCGGGGATGCCCGCGGCGGCGGACGTCCCGAGCACGTCCATCGACTCCTGCTCCGTGCGCACCCGCAGGCACAGTGCCTGGGTGACGTTGGCGCGGACGTCCGCGGGCAGTGCCCCCTGCGGCCGCTGGGTGGCGAGCACCAGGTGGACGCCGAGGGAGCGGCCCACGGCGGCGATCACGGCCAGCTGCTCGGCGGCGTGCGGGAACGAGTCCGTGAGCATCTTGGCCTCGTCCACCACGACCACGAGCTCCCGGACCACCGGGTCCGGGCCAGCGTGCTCAAGCGCCTGGGCCATGTCCACGAATCCGCACCGGGCGAGGACCCGCTCGCGGCGCCGCAGCTCCGAGCGCAGGAAGGCCAGCGCACGTCGTACCTCGTCGGGGCCGAGATCGGTGAGCAGCGTGGTGGGGTGGGGCAGCGCCGTCAGGGGCGCGAGGGCCGCGCCTCCCTTGAAGTCAACCATTACGAACTCGAGACGACCGGGAGGGGCGGCCGCCGCGAGCCCCAGGATGAGCGTGCGCAGCACCTCCGATTTGCCGCACCCCGTGGTGCCGGCGATCAACAGGTGAGGGTTCTCGTCGTCGAGACCGATCCTCTCTGCGCCCGTGCCAGAGACCCCGATCGCGGTGCTCAGGCGCAGGGAGGTGGTGCCGGGCGCTCGCGGTTGGGCGCGGTTGTCGGGAACGTGCCCCGGTGCGTCGTCGCGCAGGAGCTCGTGCGTGCCCAGCAACCGGGGGAGAGAACGGTCCCCAGCAGTCCCGGCGCGCCCCACCGCACGCTTCCAGGTTCCCAGGGCCCGCGCCGCGGTCTCCCCGGTCACCGTGTCCGCCAGGAACTCCACGGTGAGGCGCTTCTCGGTCGCGCACAGGCCGGGGACGGCGGTGTCCACCGGGGTCGTGAGGCGGTACTGCGCACCGTGGGACGTGAAGAGAGTCGCCGTCGTATCCGGGCAGCCCCCTCGTGCCACGATCACCCGCACCGACTCCGGCTCCGGTGGCGATGCCACCGCGTCCTGCGGGGTCAGGACTTCGAGCGTCGTGAGGGCGGGTGGGCCGGGCTCCGGGGTCCGGGTGGAGGCGGGTTTCGGACCGGGCCGCACGACGTCGGGGTCGACCGGGGGGTGCCACGCGATTCCCGGGGAGAGAACGAGCTCGCGCAGGGCCTGCGGGCCGGTGAACAGCTGGAGCACCAGGGAGTCGAGGACACCGCGCAGCCGTTGCCCGTTCAGCTGGATGGTGAGCGAGGGGACGGCGGCGAGGTCCAGGAGCACGGGAGCGCGGCGGTGGCTCACACTCGCGAGCGGTGTGCCGCGTTCTCTCGTGAGCTGCGCCGCTCGCGGCCCGTGACCAAGCCGCACCCAGCGGGAGTGGCGTGCGGAAGGGGGTGCGGCGTGCCCGTTCGAGGGCTGAAGCGGGACGTGGAGTCCCTGGCGCGTGGCAGGGTCTCCTTGCAGCGCGTCGCACCGCTCCACGACCTCCGCGGACGACGGTGCGGCGTGGGCACTGCGGCGCAGGTCCCGGTCGAGCGCGGCGGCCACCCGGTGCCGGTGCTCCTGGCGGGCGCCCCGTTCCGAGGCCCATCCCGCGAGCGAGGTGGCCGCGCCGAGTGCGCTGAACAGGAGGAAGAACCACCAGCCGGTGGCCACGGCGATGCCGATGCCCGCCACGAGCGGCAGCAGGCCGGTCACCAGGGCGATCCGGCCAGCGTGCCGGCCCGGGTGCTCCAGCCGAAGAGGGCGCGACGGATCGGCCTCCTGCGCCGAGAAACCCGGCGGGGGCAGCGTCGGATCGGGCCAGCAGGTCTGCGCCACCACATCCCGGGGGAACATGCACCGGGCCCAGGACTCGTGCTCACCGTCGGACACGCGCACCCGGTCCCCGTGGGAGAGCACGGTCCCGCGGGGGAGAAGCCGCAGACCGGAGCCGTCCATGACGAGCGTTGTGCGGCGCGAGCCGTCCGTGGCACCGGTGTCGGTGAGTGGAACCGGGAGCAGCCGGGGAACGCCGTCGAGCAGCTCGAGCCGGAACCGGCCCCGCTGCAGCGGGAGCCTCAGCCCGACGGCGTCGCCCTCGACGACGACGAGGTGAGCGACGTTTTCGGACGCCACCGTGGAGGGCCCGTTGCGGCACGCCGTCCGCTCGGAGCCGGCGGGGGATTCTGGGGTGCCGGGATGGCCGGTCCCGGGATGCCCTTCACCTCGAGGGGGCGCAGCATGCGCCGAGTCCGCAGGATGCGGCCCGGAACCTGCCTCGCAGCACGGGGGATCCGCTCGTGCGCCCGTCAGCTTGCCCTCACCATCAGCGGGGCCCGCGGCCCGCAGGACGATCGTGGCGCCGTCGTCCAGGGGCGGGTGCCCCACCCGCGTCAGCTCCAGAGGGACCCCGTCCACGCTGGCTTCGTGACCTGGACCGAGGTGCCGGAGCAGTT
The DNA here is from genome assembly GCF_003989485.1 of Kocuria sp. HSID17590. Taxonomy (NCBI): domain Bacteria; kingdom Bacillati; phylum Actinomycetota; class Actinomycetes; order Micrococcales; family Micrococcaceae; genus Kocuria; species Kocuria sp. HSID17590. The sequence continues at coordinate 61,030 of NZ_RBMB01000007.1, forward strand.
CCCGGGCGAGCTCCTGCCCGCTCGTGTCGGCGGGCGCCGAGAGGGACACGGTGTGGAAATCCTGGGACCCGTGCCAGACCAGGCGGAGGGAGAGCTGCATGGGTCCACTGCAGTCGACCCGAGATCAACGGGGGTGGCGCCCCGACGTCCTTGGGGAGGCATAGGACCCACGAGGCTGCCCTGCGGATCGGGGGAGGGCGCTCGCCGTGCACCCACCACAGGGGCGCAACCCCGCGGTGAATCATGAGACAGTAATGCCCATGAGACCCCGCAAGGTTGTCATCGTCAGCCGCATCTTCCTCCCCGAACCGGCCGCTGCCTCCTTCCGCCTCGCCGCTCTCGCCAGGGGCTTCGCTGCCGAGGGCGCGGACGTCACGGTGCTGACCACCCGGCCGCCGCGCTCTATGGCTGCCGTGCGCGTGGACGAACCGTACGAGATCGTGCGCGTGCCCGTGCTGCGGGACAAGGAGGACTACGTCAGGGGCGTCGCCCAGTACCTGAGCTTCGACATTCAGGCCTTCACCCGTCTGCTGGTGATGGACGCGGACATCGTGGTGAGCGAGCCGCCGCCCACCACGGGCGTGGCCGTGTGGCTCGCGAGCGCGCTGCGTCGTCGGCCGTACATCTGGTACAACCCGGACGTCTGGACCTCCGCGACGCTGAACATGGACGTTCCCGGATTCGTCACGCAGGGGATGCGCGTGGCGGAGACGATCGCCGCCCGGCGCGCTGGCGGCGTCATCACCGTCTCCGAGTCCATGGGCGAGGAGCTCCACCGTGTGACCGGCGCCCGCTGGGACAGGATGTTCGTGGCGGAGAACGGGATCGACACGGACACCTTCACGGCGGACGGGCCCACCGAAGCTGTGCCCGGGCCCTATTTCGTCTACGCCGGCTCCATCTCGGAGTGGCAGGGCATGGACATCTTCATCGAGGCGCTGGCGCAGATCCTGCCCGAGCACCCGGACGTCACGCTCCAGGTGCTGGGTCGGGGCTCCGACCTCACGCGGGTGCAGGAGATCGCACAGCGGCTCGCCCCGCAGAACGTGGTCTTCCACGGCGTCCAGAGCCCGGCTCGCACCGCGGCCTTCACCCGCGGGGCGGTCGCCGCCCTCGCCTCGGTGATCCCGCACACCGGTTACGACTTTTCGAAGCCCACCAAGCTCTACGCGGCCGCCGCGTGCGGCACACCCTCCATCTACGCCGGGGTGGGGGTAGGGGCACGCCTGGTCGAGGAGAACGACCTGGGAACCCCCGTGGAGTTCACGCCCGACGCCGTGGCACAGGCCATGCGGCGAGCGCTCGGGGATGCTCGGTCCGGAGACAGAGCGGCGCAGCGCGAGCGCCGCAGCCGGTGGGCACGGGAGCACGCCTCCCTGGGGGCCTCTGGACGCGCCGCCGCCCGGTGGGTGCTCAGCGGTTTCCAGGAGTCGGGCCACTGAGCCGCGGGAGTCAGCCGGGCGGCATGTTGGGCGCCCGGTGCGCACCCGTCTGGACGACGACGTCGCGACGCGGGACGACGCCGCGGCCCGCGGCCGTGCCGACGCCGGGGCGATGTCCTGGCACTGGGCGGCATCGCCCCGGGAAGTCTCGGGCGGCCCCGCGACCTGGGGTGATGCCGGGCACTCGGCACGCCACGGCCAGCGGGTCACACAGGGCCCTCGTGGCCTGGTCCGGTATTTTTAGCGCAGACGATGTGCGTGCATGGAACGTGGAAGAGGGTAGGAGAGACAGATGAACACTGATCTTGTGGTGGTGGGCTCGGGGCTTTTCGGTCTCACCGTGGCCGAACGGGCCGCGCGCGAGCTGGGTCTGAAGGTCACGATGATCGACCGGCGGCCGCACCTGGGCGGCAACGCCTACAGCGAGAACGAGGAGCGCACGGGCATCGAGGTGCACCGCTACGGCGCCCACCTCTTCCACACCTCCAACGAGCGCGTGTGGGAGTACGTGAACCGCTTCACCCAGTTCACCAACTACGTGCACCGCGTCTACACCCGCCACCAGGGCGAGGTGTACCCCATGCCCATCAACCTGGGCACGATCAACCAGTTCTTCCGGGCCGCCTACTCTCCCGGTGAGGCACGCGAGCTGATCCGCGAGCAGGCGGGCGAGCTGGCGGGCACGGACCCTCAGAACCTCAACGACAAGGGCATCCAGCTGATCGGCCGCCCCCTGTACGAGGCGTTCATCAAGCACTACACGGGCAAGCAGTGGCAGACGGATCCCAAGGACCTGCCCGCCTCCATCATCTCCCGGCTTCCGGTGCGCTACACGTACGACAACCGCTACTTCAACGACACCCACGAGGGTCTTCCGGTGGACGGCTACACCGCGTGGCTCGAGCGCATGGCGGACCACCCGAACATCGACGTCCGGCTGGAGACCGATTTCTTCGACGACTCCCAGGAGTTCTCGAAGGACAACGTTGTGGGTCAGGTCCCGGTGGTCTACACCGGTCCCGTGGACCGCTACTTCGACTACGCCGAGGGCGGCCTCTCCTGGCGCACCATCGACCTGGAGGAGGAGGTGCTCGACATAGAGGACTTCCAGGGCACCTCGGTGATGAACTACCCGGACGAGGACGTCCCGTTCACCCGCATCCACGAGTTCCGCCACTTCCACCCGGAGCGGGACTACACGAGGGACGCCACGGTGATCATGCGCGAGTTCTCCCGTTTTGCTGAGAAGGGCGACGAGCCCTACTACCCCGTGAACACGTCCGAGGACCGTGAGAAGCTTCTCGCCTACCGGGACCTCGCCAACGGTGAGTCCTCCGTGCTGTTCGGCGGGCGCCTGGGCACGTACAAGTACCTGGACATGCACATGGCCATCGGCTCCGCGCTGTCCATGGTGGACAACAAGATCGCACCGCACTTCACGTCCGGTGCACCCCTGACCAGTGGAGGAGTGGACGCGTGAGCGCCGATAACGCCCAGAAGACAGAGCAGTCGGCCGACGGGAACCACGAGTACCTGGCGAAGATCAACACCCAGCCGAGCACGCAGACGGATCTGCGAGAGGTGGCCCGCGTGGTTTTCCCCGCCGACAAGGACCTCGACGCGCTGCCGCTGTACATCGACGGGCCCATCAACAGGGAGGGCCCGTCCTCCGCCGGCTCGGACACCGCCAACCAGCACCCGGACGACATCATCTCCCGGCGCTCGGTGCGCATCCGCGCGGGCCGCCGGGTGTCCTTCGGCTCCTACTTCAACGCGTTCCCAGCCTCGTACTGGCGCCGCTGGACCGTGGCGGACTCGGTGGTGCTGCGTGTGCGCACCACGGGTGCGGGCTCTCTGATCGTCTACCGCAGCAACGCCCGGGGTGTCTCCCAGCGCGTCGAGGACCGCCGCGTCAGCGGGGAGACCACCTGCGAGTTCGAGCTCACGCTCGCACCGTTCGGCGACGGCGGGTGGTACTGGTTCGACTTGATCTCCGACGAGGAGGGCATGGTCCTGGACGAGGCCTCGTGGCTGGTGCCCTCCCAGGGCCGTCCCGTGGGGCGGGTGACGCTCGGCGTGACCACGTTCAATCGGCCGGACTACTGCGTGAACACCATCAAGACCATCGCGAACGCGGACGGCCTGGACGAGGTCCTGGACGAGCTGATCATCGTGGACCAGGGCAACAAGCTGGTGCAGGACGAGCCGGACTTCGCGGAGGCGCAGAAGGCCATGGGCGGGAAGCTGCGCATGATCCGCCAGGGCAACATGGGCGGTTCCGGCGGCTTCGCCCGCAACATGTACGAGGTCGTGGAGGGGCGGCAGGGTCCGGACGGCGTCGAGAAGTCCGATTACGTGCTGATCCTGGACGACGACATCCTGCTGGAGTCCGAGGGCGTGCTGCGCGCGGCTGCTTTCGCGGACATGTGCCACACGCCGTCGATCGTGGGCGGGCACATGTTCGACATGTACAACAAGCCGCTGCTCAACGCGTACGCGGAGGTCGTGAACTCCTACCGCTTCCTGTGGGGTCCCATCGACGGCCTCGGCGCCGTGGACTTTGCCGAGCGTGGTCTGCGCTCCCGGCCCAGGCTGCACCGCCGCTGGGACGCCGACTACAACGGCTGGTGGATGTGCCTCATTCCGAGGGTGATTCTCGAGGAGATCGGGCTGTCGCTGCCGGTGTTCATCAAGTGGGACGACTCCGAGTACTCCCTGCGCGCCAAGGCCGCGGGCTACCCGACCATCTCCCTCCCGGGCGTTGCGGTGTGGCACGTGTCCTGGGCGGACAAGGACGACGCCGTGGACTGGCAGGCGTACTTCCACGAGCGCAACCGCCTCATCGCGGCACTGCTGCACTCGCCCTTCTCCAAGGGCGGGCGCATGCTGCGCGAGTCCATGACCACGGAGACAAAGCACGTGGTGTCCATGCAGTACTACCCGGCCAGGTCGGTGCTGCTGGCCATCCAGGACGTTCTGGACGGCCCGGACCGCCTGCACGAGATGCTGCCCAACCGCATGCCGCAGATCCGGGGCATGAAGGACAAGTACTCCGACGGTCGCGTGGTCAAGGACCTCTCCCAGCTGCCCCCGGTGCGGCGCGCCAAGCCGCCCAAGCGCATGGAGGCTCCCAAGTCGCCCACCAAGGCCCAGCTCATCCCGTGGGCGCTGCGCACCGTGCTCAAGCAGACGCTGCGCCCGGTGCGTGAGATGGCCAGGGAGTACCCGGAGGCCACCGTCGCCCACATGGACGGGCACTGGTCCTACCTGGCGACCCTCGACTCCGCGATCGTCTCCAACGCGGACGGCACGGGTGCCTCCTGGTATCGCCGGGACCCTGCGCAGGTGCGTGAGCTGATGGCGGAGAGCACCAAGCTGCACGCCGAGCTGCTGTCCCGGTGGGACGAGCTGAGCGAGCAGTACCGGGCTGCGCTGCCGGAGATCACCTCCCCTCAGGCCTGGGCCCGCACGTTCGCGGAGAATGGGCCCGCACAGTAGTTCCCTCCCGCCCGACGCCGCACGCCTGAGCAGGCGTGCGGCGTCGGCGTGTATTCCGGTCACGGCGCGTGAGGCGCGCCACGAAAGGACGGCAGATGCCAAACGAAGCCCCCGCCACTCAGCTGCGGCCACCCGGGCAGGACCGCGGCCTGAGGGACGTGTTCGCCAACCGGTTCCTGCTCAGGCTGATCGTGGACAAGGAGATCCAGATCCGGTACCGAGGCACGGTGCTCGGACTTCTGTGGTCCTACCTCAAACCGGGAGTGCAGTTCCTGGTGTTCTACATCGCCATGGGCGTGTTCCTGGACCTCAACAGGGGGATCGAGAACTTCGCCGTGTACCTGTTCTCCGGGATCGTGGTGATGAACCTCTTTGGGGAGGTCTTCGGCAACGCGTCCCGCTCGGTCGTGGCCAACGGCGGACTGCTGAAGAAGATCTACCTGCCGCGGCAGCTGTTCCCCGTCTCCAACCTGCTCGTGGCCTTCATCCACTTCGTGCCGCAGCTGGTCATCCTGCTGCTCGCGTGCTTCGTCACAGGGTGGCACCCGGGGATCAAGCAGCTGCTCGCGGTGTTCGTGGGAACCGCGATCATCGCGGTGTTCTCCCTGGCCCTGGGCATGCTGTTCACCACGTTCAACGTGTTCTTCCGGGATGCCGAGAACATCGTGGACCTCATCATCATGGTCTCCACGTGGGCCTCCCCGGTGCTCTACCTGTGGACCATGGTGCACGAGAAGCTGTGGGACTGGGTGTACTACGTGTACATGCTCAACCCGCTCACGGTGGCGGTGGAGCTGTTCCACTACGGTTTCTGGTTCCCCACCACGGACTCTCCGCAGACGTGGCACATCCCACCGCACCTGCTCACGGGGTGGACCCCGTTGGCCATCGTGACCAGTCTGATCGTCTTCTTCGTGGCGGACCGGTTGTTCCGGGCCCACGAGGGCAACTTCGCCCAGGAGCTGTGAACCATGTCCAGTGCAGTCAACGAGAACACACCGGGTCGCACGGACGCGGACCTCGCCATCCGGGTGAGCCACATGACCAAGGAGTTCGTGCTGCGCCACACGCGCTCCATGAAAGAGGCCTTCGTCTGGCTCGTGAAGGGCCGCAAGGGGGACCTGACCGCCAAGTTCACGGCACTCAACGACGTCTCCTTCGACATCCACGACGGCGAGACGGTCGCGCTGCTGGGCTTCAACGGCTCGGGCAAGTCCACCACGCTGAAGATGATCTCCGGTGTGATGAACCCGGACTCGGGTGAGATCCTCACGCGCGAGAAGGTGGCCGGCCTGATTGAGGTGGGTGCAGGCTTCCACCCGGACCTCACGGGCCGGGACAACGTCTACCTCAACGGCGCGATCCTGGGTATGACCAAGGAGGAGATCGACGAGAAGTTCGACGACATCGTGGCCTTCTCGGAGATCGCGGAATTCATCGACACCGAGGTGAAGTTCTACAGCTCGGGCATGTACCTGCGACTCGCGTTCTCCGTGGCCGTCCACACGGATCCCGAGGTGTTCCTGGTGGACGAGATCCTCTCGGTGGGTGACGAGCCCTTCCAGAAGAAGTGCATCGGCCGCATCAAGGACCTGGTGCGACGCGGCAAGACCCTGGTGGTGGTCTCCCACGACCTCAACCTGGTGATGGACATCTGTGAGCGCGGCATCGTGATGGACCACGGCACCAAGGTCTTCGACGGCAGCGTGCACGGCGCGGTCGCGCACATGCGCAACCAGCCGGAGGAGGACGTTCGCCGGGAGCACGAGGAGGGCTTGGCCCGGGCGCTGGCGGACAAGCGCCACAAGCGGGAGTGGCAGGCCCGCGAGGCCGCCGAGCGCGGCGAGGAGTTCGTGCCCCAGTACGATCCCGACCTGGACGGGCCCCTGCCGGGCTGAGCTCGGCACTGTTTCGGACCGGATGACGACGGCGCCGCGAGAGACCATCTCTCGCGGCGCCGTCGTCATCCGGTCCAGGGTCAGTCGCCGCAGCCGGTGATCTTGTAGAGCTTGGCCTCGGGGCCGGTCTGGGCCACGAGCTCGAAGCCCCTGTCAGGGGTGAGCTGGTCGTAGCCGCGCGTGTCGAAGTAGGCGTACGGGTTCACCTGGCGCGTTCCGAAGTCCAGGACGTACTGCACGTTGTGCTTGTGCAGGGCCGGGCACACTTCAGGGTCCGTGGTGAGCTCGTCGAGGTGGTGGGCGATCACGGACGCCTCTCGATCCGCGACGAGCCCGTTGTGGGGGAACAGCACCTTGATGCCCGAGACCGCATAGGCCTGGGATGTGCCGGTGAGGGGGTTGCCGAACACCACCGCGCCCTGCGGCACGTACTCCGGCAGCTCTTCCAGCAGCTCCTGCTCTGCGGGGTCGAGCAGTGCGTACGGGTGCGCGCCACCGCCGGCGTAGAGGGCTTTGCCGTAGTCGACGATATCCGTCATGGGTTCTGTCTGGACCACCTGCCACCCCACGAGCACGGCCGCGAGGCCCCCCACCACCGCGGTGGTTCGGGTGCGCAGCAGGGGTCGGCTGCGCTCCGCGAGCCGGCGCACGGTGGGGGAGGTGCCGCTGCGCTGGGAGAGCTGCAGCACGAAGGTGCGCACGTGCGTGACTACCCAGTGCAGCACAGCGAGCGCGCCGGCCACGGAGAGCGGAACGGCCATGACGGGGATGAGCGCGAGCAGTCGATTGGAGTCGTTGTACCAGACCCCGGTCCAGTCGTAGCGCAGCGGGAAGTTCCGGGAGGAGGCCACTAGGACGTAGAGCCACATCAGCAGGACCCACGCACCCACCAGCCAGCGAGAGGTGTGGCGCAGCAGGGCCGCGGCGCCGAGGAGCACCAGGACCATGAGCACCCAGGGGGCGTGCGGCGCGCCGGGGTAGACGGTGGCGAGCGCTTCACCCACGGCCTGGGGCTGGGTCGCGTGCGGCTTCCACGAGGAGGAGTCCCAGGAGGCCCGGGCGGAGAACCAGATCTGCTGCAGCACCAGGAGCATGGCCACGAGGGCGACGGCGCCGAGCAGCTTGCGCCACCACGCCCGGGGGGAGCGCAACTCCCGCCACCACAGGGTGAGCAGCATGATCCACAGGATCGCAAGCCCCAGCACCACGGTGGAGGGGTGGGCCAGTCCCATAGCGCCCGTCACGGCCAGGATGGTAATCCACAGCGCGAGCTTGGAGCGCAGATAGGGGTCCCGAGAGAGTCCCAGCGCATCCGCGAGCAGGCCGAGCCACAGGGGCAGGCACGCAATGGACATGGCGTTCGGGAACAGGTTGCCATAGAAGCTCAGCAGGTAAGGGAACGCGGGGAAACTGGAGGCCATGAGGCCGGTGGCCACCGCCACCGCGGGGCGGGAGCCCAGGACCCGCGTGGTGAAGTACAGGCAGCCCAGCACCCACACGCCACCGCACACCAGCATGGTCATCGCGTTGGCGGACAGGGCCACGGGCAGGTTCCCCGCGTCGGTCACGAACGCCACGGAGTCGTGCCAGGCCGCAGGGTAGAACGTGGGATCGGTGACACCGAGGCCGCCGAGCTTCAGGGAAGACGCCGTGTCGGTTTCCTCGATGAAGCGCACGGCGTTGTAGTGGAAGTTCGCGTCGTAGGTCTGGGAGAGCGCGTCGGGGACCTGGAGGATCAGGTACAGCCTCTGCACCACGATCCCGGTGCCCAGCACCGCGCCGCACCAGATACCCACCGTCGAGGCGGTGATCCGCTCCCGCCACGGGAGGGTGCCAACCCACGGAGCCGCGGCGACGCGGCGTCTTGCGGGGATCATGACAAGCCACAGCAGCACCGCCACTCCTGCGAACGCCGCCGTGACGGTGAGGGGGGTCCAGGGCACGCCGAGCATGCCATAGACCACCGCGGAGGCGCTGAACCCGGCCACGGACAGCGGCACCACGCTCGCCCACCGGGCCAGACCACGCAGCCCCAGGGCCACGCTCAGCAGCGCGCCGGGCAGGACCATGAGGACGGCCACCAGGGTGTAGGGGGGAAGTGCTTCAAGCCAGCTCAAGGGATCCAGGGCTCCAGACGGGGAAGGCGGGAGGGTCTGTGGGAAGTTTAGTGGACCGCCCGGCGCCCACCCCCGCGACCTGCGGGCCCCGCCTGCGCGCCGGAGGTCCCCAGCCGACTGTGGAACAATGAGGGGTGTGAGTCGAGCCTGGATAGTGATGCCCGTGTACAACGAGGCCCAAGTGGTGGGAGAGGTCCTGGAGAACCTCCGCAAGACCTTCCCGCACGTGGTCTGCGTGGACGACGGCTCCCGGGACGACTCCGCGCAGATCTGTCGGGACGCAGGGGCCGTGGTGGTCCAGCACCCCATCAACCTGGGGCAGGGTGCGGCGTTGCAGACGGGTTTCGAGTACGCGCTGCAGGATCCGGAGATGGACTGCGTGGTGACGTTCGACTCGGACGGCCAGCACCGCGTGATCGATGCGTACGACATGGTTCAGCGCATCCGCAGCGGCGAGGCGGAGGTGGTCCTGGGGTCGCGGTTCCTTGACGACCGCACACAGGTGTCCTCCTTGAAGCGACTCGTGCTGCGCACCGCGGCGTTCGTGTCCAAGTTCACGAGCGGCATGGACCTCTCGGACGCGCACAACGGCCTGCGGGCCATCAACCGGGACACGCTCGGCAAGCTGCACCTGAAGCAGAACCGCATGGCGCACGCCTCCGAGATCGTGAACCGGTTCGCGGAGATCCAGCCCAATTGGGTGGAGCACCCCGTGGAGATCATTTACACGGACTACTCGCGCGGCAAGGGCCAGTCCCTGCTCAACGGCGTGAACATCCTGGCCGAACTGTTCGTGAAGTAACGGGGCACTGCAATGACCATCGTGGTTCAGATCGTTCTCATCCTGGGCGTCGCCTACGGCGCGCTCACCCTGGTGCGCGGCGGAGCCAACGCCAAGCACCAGGCCATCCGCCGTCTGGGCGCAGTCGCCTTCTTCCTCTTCGCCGCCGTCTCGATCCTCGTGCCGGACCTGGTCACGCAGGTGGCCCGCCTGCTGGGGATCGGCCGTGGCACGGACCTCGTGCTCTACGCGCTCGTGGTGCTGTTCATGGTCTCCCAGTACAGCGCCGCCCAGCGCCGCCGCGTCGAGGAGGTCAACATCACGCGACTCGCCCGGCACATCGCCATTGCCGAGGCCGAGAAGCCCTGGGAGCCCGACGGCGCCCACGTCGAGCGCGCCTCCGTGCTCACCTTCGCGGCGGCCTCCCCGCTGCAGCGTCCCGCCGAGGCACCCCACGTGGGGCCCGCGGGCCCGGACGTGTCCGTCGAGCGTCCCGCCACCGCTGCCCCCGGCGACGACGCCGCCCGCGGGGGTTCTACGACCGTCTGACCTTCCGCACGCGCTCCACTGTGGTTCGGAGCACCGCGCATCACCCTGCCTTCGGCAGTCCCCGTCTTGTGGCCGGAGGGGCAAGGTGTTCCCGTCCCCTCCGACCAAAGCGTGATGGGTGTCACTTTGCATGAGGATGCATTCTGCGTCCGAGCATGACGCGTCGTGCTGCGGGCATCGGCGCAGGTCATGACGGGTTATCCACAGATCGGGGCCCGGGCCGTGTTCGCGGCCGGAAATTTCCCCTAGCGTTCCCTCCAGAGTTGACCAGCCAGTAACGGGTTCGGGGGAACCCCAGGGGGAGCCATGGCCACCGTTGCCGAGGACGCGATCGGACTGATCGAGGCGGACGTCCGCGAACAGATCCGTCGCAGCGGGCTGGACCCGTTGCACGAGGTCGAGCCTACGCGCCAGATCGTCGCCGCCGTAGTGGCCGAGTACGACGTTCGCTCCGCGCAGGCGGGGCTGCCCCGGCTCCAGGACCTGGAGGCCGCGCGCAAGACCGTGCTGGACCTCGTCGCGGGCTACGGGCCGCTGCAGCCGTACCTGGACGATCCCGAGGTCGAGGAGATCTGGCTCAACGGCCCGGCCGAGGTGTACGTGGCACGCGGCGGGGAGTCGGAGCTGACGAGTCTCGTGCTGAGCGAGTCCCAGGTGCGCACCCTCGTGGAGCGGATGCTGAAGTCCTCCGGCCGGCGCCTGGACCTCAGCTCCCCGTTCGTGGACGCGTCCCTGCCGGACGGCTCCCGGCTGCACGTGGTCATCCCGGACGTCACCCGGGCGCACTGGGCGGTGAACATCCGCAAGTTCGTGGCCCGGGCACGTCGGCTGCAGGATCTCGTGACCCTCGGCTCGATGACCGTCCAGGCGGCGGAGTTTCTGCACGCGGCGGTGGACTCCGGCCTGAACGTCCTGGTCTCGGGGGCCACGCAGGCGGGGAAGACCACCATGCTCAACTGTCTGTGCGCGGCCATCGGCCCGCGGGAACGGGTGATCACCGTGGAGGAGGTCTTCGAGCTCAAGGTGGCGCTGCGCGACGTCGTCGGCATGCAGTGCCGGCAGGCCAACCTGGAGGGGACCGGCGAGATCCCGCTGCGGCGGCTGGTGAAGGAGGCGCTGCGGATGCGCCCGGACCGCCTGGTGGTGGGCGAGGTCCGGGAGGCGGAGAGCCTCGACATGCTGATCGCGCTGAACGCGGGTCTGCCGGGGATGTGCTCGATCCACGCGAACTCGGCACGGGACGCCGTCACCAAGATCTGCACCCTGCCGCTGCTCGCCGGCGAGAACATCAGCAGCGCGTTCGTGGTGCCCACCGTGGCCTCGTGCTTCGACATGGTGGTCCACTGCCACCGCGCCCCGGACGGGCACCGCTACGTGGCCGAGATCCTGGGGATCGGCAACCGGGTGGAGAACGGCGTGATCGAGACCTACCCCGTCTTCCAGCTGCGGGACGGCACCCTGCGAGCGGTCGCGTCCGAGGTGCCGGCGGCGCACAAGTTCGTGCGCGCCGGGTACTCGCCGGCAGTTCTCCTCCACGACGATGCCGCCCCGGGCCCCGGGGACGAGGGCACCTCGGAACCGGTGTGGACTCGCGGTGGGTCGTCCCACCAGACAGGGGAACGGTCCTCGGCCGAGGACCTCACGGCAGCGAGCAGCGCGGGCGGCGCGGCTCCCGGTGCACGTCGCAACGGCGCCGGCCCACGTCGGGGAGGCTCCGGTCCGCGAGGCAACGGCAGCGGTCCACGAGGTGACGCGTCGAGCGGGCGTGCGGGACGGGTCCCCCAGTGAGCGCGCTGCTCGGAGCCCTGCTCGGCACGGGGATCTTCATGGTGTGGTGGTCCTTCTGGACCCTGCCGCCCGCCCCGCGCACCCGGCACGCGCGCACGGGCAGGTTCCGTACCCTGATGATCCAGGCGGACCTTCCCGCGGTGTCGCTCGCCGCATTTGTGGGCCTCAGCGTCCTGCTCGCGTCGGTTGCTGGCGTCCTGGTGCTGGCGCTGACCTCCGCCGCCGTCTTCGGGCTCTGCGTCTTCCTGGTGTCCCTCTACATCCCGCTGTGGTTCGTGCGGCGCCGTGCTCGCCGTCGCACCTCGGTGCTGCGGGAGGTGTGGCCGGACGTCGTGGACCACCTGCGCTCGGCGATCCGCGCGGGCATGGGGCTCCCGGAGGCACTCATGCAGCTGCAGTACCGCGGCCCGGAGCCGTTGCGGCCGGCGTTTGCGCGGTTCGCCGCCGACTACCGGGCGAGCGGGCAGTTGCACGGATCGCTCACGATGCTCAAGCAGCGCCTCGCGGATCCGGTGGCGGACAACATCGTGGAGGCCCTGCGGGTCACGCGCGAGGTGGGCGGCACGGATCTCGGCCGGCTGCTGGGGACGCTCTCGGAGTTCCTGCGCGAGAACGAGCGCACCCGCAGCGAGCTCGAGGCCCGGCAGTCCTGGACGGTCAACGCCGCGAGGCTCTCCGTGGCGGCCCCGTGGCTCATCCTCGCGCTGATGGCCACCCAGCCCGCCGCGGTCCAGGCGTACAACACCGCCGCCGGTGCCGCCGTCCTCCTGGGTGGCCTCGCCGTGTCCGTGCTGGCCTACCAGCTGATGCTGCGCCTCGGAGCACTTCCCACCGAACGGCGGGTGCTGCGATGAACGCCACCGTGGTCTCCGCCCTGCTCGGAGCGGTCCTGGCCCTGGGGCTGTGGCTCGTGCTGGTCGCCACCCGGGCCGTGGGAGCGCCGAGCTTCGCGGAGCGCATCGCACCCCAGCTGCGGGCCGCAGAGCTCGCGAGCGGTCTGGGCGACCCCGTGTGGTCCTCCCGGCGGGCCCGCGGCACGTCGCTGGCCGGGGCGTTCGGGGGCGCGGCCATGGGATGGCTGCTGCAGCGTGCCGCGCCCCTGCTCTCCAACGCGGACGTCCTGGCCCGCCGGCTCGTGCGGGACGGCTCCCGCAAGGACGTCATGGACTACCGGGCCGAGCAGGTGCTCTGCGCCGTGGCGGGAGCCGTGGCCGGCTGCGCCCTCGGCGTCGCCCTGGTGCTGCGGGAGGACGTGAACGTGGCGATCCTCGCCGTCGGGGCCGTGCTGGGTGCCGGGGTGGGCGTGTGGCTGCGCAACGACCTGCTCACCCGCAGCATCCGCCGCAGGGAGAAGCGGATGCTCGCCGAGTTCCCCGCCGTGGCCGAGCTCATGGCGCTCGCGGTGGGTGCGGGGGAGAGCACCGTGGGTGCGCTCGAGCGGGTCTGTCGCGTGGCGGAGGGGGAGCTCGCGGGAGAGTTCCGGGCCGTCCTCGCCCAGACCCGGGCCGGTGCCGGGCTCACGACGGCGCTGCAGGACTTCTCGGCCCGCACGGACGTGGTCGCCCTGGGACGTTTCGTGGACGGGATCGTGGTGGCGATCGAGCGGGGAACACCCCTCGCGGACGTGCTGCGTGCTCAGGCCCAGGACGTCCGCGACCACGACAAGCGTGTCCTGATGGAGATCGCGGGCAAGAAGGAGATCGCCATGCTCGTGCCCGTCGTGTTCTTCATCCTGCCCCTGAGCGTCGCGTTCGCCGTGTTCCCGGGCCTCGCCGTCCTCAACTTGGGGTTCTGAACCGGAATCCCCACCCGACTCTCACGAAGGAGATACCCATGAACCACCTGATCCGCCCGCTCGCGATGCTGTGCTGGCTGTTCACCACGGCCCTGCCCGTGCGGCTGCGAGCCGGGGAGGACGACGCCGACCGGGGAGACGTGCCCGGCTGGGTCATGCTCACCCTGATGTCCGCTGTGCTCGTGGCGGGGCTGCTGCTGATCGCACGCCCGGCGCTGGAGGGGCTGTTCCAGGATGCCATCAACAGGGTCTCCGGTCTCTGAGCCACTCGCTCCCCGCCGCGCGGACGCCGGGGGAGCACGGGCCGTGGACGAGGGCAGCGCCGTGGCCGAGTACGTGATGGTGCTGGCGCTCGCGAGCATCCTGTTCGGCATCATCCTGCAGGTCGGGTTTGCGCTGCACGTGCGCAACACGCTGATCGACGCCGCCGCGACGGGTGCCCGGTACGCGAGCCTCGCGGACCGAACCGACGCGGACGGCGCCGAGCGCACCCGCGGAATCATCGCGGACACCGTGGGGGAGCGCTACGCGCAGGAGATCTCCGTGTCCCGGACCAGCGTGGGGGCGCTGCCCGCGGTGGAGGTCCACGTCGTCGCCCCGCTGCCGGTGCTCGCAACCCTCGGCCCTCCCGAGGGACTGGAGGTGAGCGGCCATGCCGTGGACATGGACTCCTGACCCCGGACACGCACCGCCCGGGGGCGACGACCCGGACCGGGGCAGCGCGATCGTGGAGTTCATCGGGCTGGGCCTGCTGCTGCTCATCCCCGTCATCTACCTGGTGGTCACCGTTGCCCGGGTGCAGGCGGGGTCCTTCGCCGTGGTCGCCGCGGCCGAGCAGGCGGGCCAGGCGATCTCCGTGCTGGAGGCGAAGGACCTGGACCGCACGGGCATCCACGACGTCGCCGCCGTGGCCGCGCAGGACCACGGCTTCGCCCCGCAGGACCTCATGGTCACGGTGGACTGCTCGGACGGCGCGTGCGCCTCCCCGGGAGCGGTCGCGCGGGTCCACGCGAGCATCCGCGTGGACCTGCCGGGCATGCCCGGCTTCGCGACGGCCACGGTCGCGAACCTCTCGGCGGACGTCTCCGTGATTGCGGGGCGGTACTCGTGAGGTCGGTGCGGACGACAGCGGGGCGCGGGCGTTCCGGTCCGTTCACGCTGCTGCGCTCGCGATGGGCGGCGGAACCTGACGAGGACCCGGACGCGGGCCAGACCACCATCGTGCTGATCGGCTTCGCCCTCGTCTCGCTGCTGCTGGTGGTCACTGTCCTCGCGATCACGAGCGTGTACGTGGGCCAGCGGCAGCTGCAGTCTCTCGCGGACCGCGCGGCGGGTGCGGCGGCGGACACCTTCACCGACGTCGACCGCTCCGGCTCGGGTCCGCCCACGCCCATCCTCACGGACGAGGGCGTCTCCGGGGCCGCCACGAGCTACCTCGGAACCGTCGGCGCGTTCCACGACGTGAGCGGCCTTGCGGTGGGCGGGCCCACCGGCTCTGTTGACGGGACGACGGCGCAGGTCTCGCTGACTGCTGTGGTCCACCCGCCTGTGGTCAACGTCGTCGTGCCCGCCGGTGTGCCCATCAGCGCCACCGGGGATGCCCGGGCCGTGATGCGTCGCTGAGGCATGACGCCGTGTGACACGGTGCCGAAACCCGTCCCGCGTCCGCCACCTCGGCCCCCGCCGAGCGCCCCGTGCGCCGCATCTGGCACTACCACGCGGTGGCCCTGGGCCTGCTCGTGCTGCGCGTGGTCCTGGGCAACACGTTTCTGATGCATGGCTGGCAAGATGTCCCCGAGTGGCGCTTCTCCGGCACCGCACAGAGCTTCGAGGGCATGGGCGTCCGCGCGTCCACCGCGTCCGCGGCCTTCGCGATCACCGTCGAACTGGTCGGCGGCATTGCGCTGATCCTCGGCGTGCTCACCCGCATTCCGGCCGCACTGCTGGCGCTGGACAGGGCAGCGGGCGTGGTCAGCGACTCCGGAGGTTTCGCGCCACCTGGCGTAATGCACCGTAGCGGCGGTACAGCCCGATCAGGGGGAGCACACCGCCCGCGCGGCGGACGGCCTGGTGGCGCACCGTGCGGAACAGCTCCCGCCGCAGCGCGGGACCGAGAGTGGCGCGGGATGGACGTCGCATGGCAGAGGCCTTTCGGGTGAGAGGACTGGGAGGACTTGTCAGTACTGCTCCCAGTTCCGGGGCAGCGCGGCGGAGGTGTCGAACGGCTCCCGGTCCGCGACGGCGCCGGACCGGTCGATCACGGTCACGTGCTGGGAGGACCCGCGCCGGGAGCCGCCGCTCACGTGCGCTCCGGTGTCCGCGACCACGTTCACCAGCTCCACGCCCGAGCCCACGTGCACCCCGTCCAGCAGCACGCAGTTGCGCACCACCGCACCGTGCTCCACGGTCACGTTCTGCCCGAGCACCGAGTGCTCCACCTTGCCGGCCACGTGCGAACCGGGAGCCACGAGGGAGCGGGTGACCGCGGCGTCGTCGTCGACGAAGGCGGGGAGCAGAGGAAGCTGTCCGCTCCAGACGGGCCAGGCGGGGTCGTCCAGGACGGCACCGTCCCCGTCGAGCAGCTGCTGCTGGGCGGTCCAGAAGGACTGGACGGTCCCCAGGTCCATCCAGTACCCGGTGTGGCGGTGCTCCACCACCCTGTGGTGCTCCAGGACGTGGGGGATGAGGTCCTCGCCGTAGTCGCCGAGCTCGCCCAGCTGCTCGTGCAGCGTCTCGAGGGAGTCGAGCAGCACGTCCGTGGTGAAGAGGAGCATCTCCCCGGCCACCAGGTGCCCCGAGGGGTCCTCGGGCTTGTACTCGAAGCCCGTGACCTCGCCGGACTCGGAGGTCTGGACCACGCTGTAGCGGGAGGGGTCCTCAGCGATCTCGGTGGTGACCATCGTGAGGTCCGCGCGCTTCGTCAGGTGGGTGTCCACGACGTCCCGGAAGTCCACGGTGTAGAGGTGGTCCGCGGAGAGCACCAGCACGAGGTCCGGGGCCGCCTCCCGGATGACCGCGGCCTGCCGGAAGATGGAGTCCGAGTTGCCCGTGGCGAAGCCCTCCCCGTCCGCCCCCTCGTAGGGAGGCAGCACGTGCAGCCCGCCGTGGGAGCGGTCCAGGTCCCAGGGGCGGCCGCCGGCCATGTAGAAGTTGAGGTCGTGGGGCAGGTACTGCTGCACCAGCCACACGTCCGTGATGTGCGAGTGCACCAGGTTGGACAGCGAGATGTCGATGAGGCGGTACGTGCCGCCCACCGAGAGGGCAGGTTTGACGGTGTGCTCCGTGAGTGCGCCCAGACGGGAGCCCTTGCCTCCCGCCAGGACGAGTGCGAGCACTGCAGGACGTTCCATCGACGGTCTCCTCGGTGAGCAGGCGGGGTGGATCCGAGCCTACCGACTCCCGGGCCCCGCGGGCCATGACGTAAAGTGGTCTGCCATGGCCTCCATTGACTACGCTGCAGAAATCCGTGCCCTCCGCGCCACCTACGACTCCGTGGCGGCGGTCAGCGACGTCGAGTCCATGAAGACGCAGATCGCGGACCTCTCGGAGCAGGCGGCGGCCCCGGACCTCTGGGACAATCCGGAGGAGGCCCAGAAGGTCACCTCCCAGCTGTCCCACGCGCAGAGCAAGGTGGACCGGCTGAACAAGATCCACGGGCGCATCGACGACCTCGAGGTCATGGTGGAGCTCGCGGAGGACGAGGACGACCAGGAGACCCGGGACGCCTCGGCCGTGGAGCTCGAGTCCATCCGCAAGGCGCTGTCCGAGCTGGAGATCCAGACCCTGCTGGCCGGCGAGTACGACGAGCGCGAGGCCGTGGTCACCATCCGCTCCGGTGCCGGCGGCGTGGACGCCGCCGACTTCGCGGAGATTCTGATGCGCATGTACCTGCGCTGGGCCGAGCGCCACGGCTACCCCACCAAGGTGCTGGACACCTCCTACGCGGAGGAGGCCGGGCTGAAGTCCGCCACGTTCGAGGTCAAGGCCCCGTACGCGTTCGGCACGTTGTCCGTGGAGGCCGGCACCCACCGTCTGGTGCGCATCTCCCCGTTCGACAACCAGGGGCGGCGCCAGACCTCGTTCGCCGCGGTGGAGGTCATCCCGCTCATCGAGTCGGACGACACCGTGGAGATCCCCGAGACCGAGCTGAAGGTGGACGTGTTCCGCTCGTCCGGCCCCGGTGGGCAGTCCGTGAACACCACCGACTCCGCCGTGCGCATGACCCACATCCCCACGGGGATCGTGGTGTCGATGCAGAACGAGAAGTCGCAGATCCAGAACCGTGCGGCCGCGCTGCGCGTGCTGCAGTCCCGTCTGCTCCTGCAGCGCCAGGAGGAGGCGGACGCCAAGAAGAAGGAGATGGCGGGGGACGTGAAGGCGTCCTGGGGCGACCAGATGCGCTCGTACGTGCTGAACCCCTACCAGATGGTCAAGGACCTGCGCACCAACTACGAAGAGGGCAATCCCAGTTCCGTGTTCGACGGCGGGATCGACTCCTTCATCGACGAAGGCATTCGCTGGCGTGCAGGCGCGCGCCGCGACGACGAGAGCTGAGAGACTCTCACCGGCCGCGCGGCGTCGTCGGTCCCCGAGGGTGGGGGCCGTAGCGTGCACGGGGACCGTGGGAGCAGTGAGGAAAGAACAGGCCGATGGCCAAGAAGAACGCTGATGACGGCCGCCAGATCGTGGCCAACAACAAGAAGGCGCGCCACGACTACAACATCTACGACACCTATGAGGCCGGTCTGGCGCTCATGGGCACGGAGGTGAAGTCGCTGCGCATGGGGCGGGCGTCCCTGGTGGACGCGTTCTGCCAGTTCGACAACCGCGGTGAGCTGTGGCTCGAGCACGCCCACATCCCTGAGTACCTGCAGGGCTCGTGGACGAACCACTCCGCGCGGCGGCGGCGCAAGCTGCTGTTGCACCGCTCCGAGCTGGACAAGATCGCGGGCAAGACGCGCGAAGCCGGTTACACCATCATCCCGCTGTCCCTGTACTTCGTGCACGGCAAGCGCGTGAAGGTGGAGATCGCGGTGGCGCGCGGCAAGCGCGAGTACGACAAGCGCCAGACCCTGCGCGAGAAGCAGGACAACCGCGAGGCCCAGCGCGCCATGCGCTACCGCAACATGCGCGGCTGAGCCCTTCGACTCACGGCGTCCCGGCCGGTACCTCCAGTGCGAGGTGCCGGCCGGTCCAGTTCCTGCGCAACCAGCGGTCGTGGGAGGCCACGACCACGGTCCCCGGGTAGTTCGGCACCGCCGCCTCGAGCTGCGTGGCGAGCACGAGTGAGAAGTGGTTGGTGGGCTCGTCCAGCAACAACACGTGCGGCGGGTCCGCGAGCAGCACCGCCAGGGCGAGCCGACGCCGCTGACCCACGCTGAGCTCACCGACCCGCCGGTTCTCGTCCCGCCCGGCCAGCAGACCGAACGTCCCGAGAGGAACGGTCTCCGCGCGATCCTCTTCCACGCGCTCATGGTAGATGTGGGCCGCCGTGCGCTCCGGGTCGGCGCCGGGCAGTGTGGCGTCCTGATCCAGTAACCCCACGCGTACGCCGGGTGCGACGTGCACGGAACCGCTCGTGGGTTCCAGTCGCCGGGCGAACAGGCTCAGCAGGGTGGATTTGCCCACGCCATTGGGACCCGTGATGAGCCACGACTCACCCGCGCTCACGGTCAGGGACGCGGGTGCCATCCGTCCCGCGACCTCGGCCGCGGAGGCGGTCAGTACCGGACCCGTGCGGTGCAGTGCGGCTTCCGATCCGGACAAACCCGCGGTGAGTCCCTGGAAGAACAGCTCCCGGGGTGGCTTGCGCACCTGCTCCTCCTCGAGCGTGGCGAGGCGCGTGCGGGTGTCGTTGACCCGGCGCGAGATCACGGTCGCGTTGCGGTCCGCGTAGAACTTCGCGGCCATCCGTGTCTCGGAGCGTGGGGTCCAGTTCGCGTGGCCCACGCTCTGCTGCTCCCTGACCGCGGCCCGCAGCTTCTTCAGCTGCGCCTGCTCGTCCCGGTACGTGCGTTCCCAGCGCTCGCGGGCATCCATGCGGGCAAGCACGTACTGGGAATAGGTGCCGCCGAAGCGGGTCACGCCGATGCCCGTCCCGGTGCCGTCACCCACCAGATCCGAGGTGACGGCATGCGGTCGGGGTGCGGGGTCCAGGTCCACGAGCGAGGTCACGGCGGTGTCCAGAAATGCGCGGTCGTGGCTCGCCAGCAGCACCGGTCCGTGCCACGACCGCAGGGCCTCGCCCAGGAAGTCCGTGGCGGCGTCGTCCAGGTGGTTCGTGGGTTCGTCGAGCAGCAGCACGTCCGGGGTGGAGAGCAGCAGCCAGGCCAGGGACAGTCGTGAGCGCTGTCCGCCGGACAGGGCACGCGTGGGCCGGTCGCGATTCACGCCTCCCAGACCGAGCCCGTCCAGGGTGACGTCGATGCGGGTGTCCAGGTCCCACGCGCCGATCCGTTCGGCAGTGTCCAGGGCGGCGGCGTACGCGGTGGCGGCACCCTCGTCCTCCGGGGCGCGGGCGAGAGCGTCAGCTGTGCGGTCGACGGCGGATGCTGCGTGCCGCACGGTCCGCACCGCCGACTCCACGGCCTGGGCCACGGTGTCGTGCGGCGCGAAGGGGGGGGGTACTTGGTGCAGCAGGCCCACGCGCAGCGGATCGCCGGGTCCGACGGTGAGGACCTCACCGGCGTCGGGCGCGCGCAGGCCCGCCATGATGCGCAGCAGGGTGCTTTTGCCGGAACCGTTCCCTCCGATCAGACCCGTGGGGTCACCCACAGCCACGGAGAAGCTGATGTCCGTGAGCACCCGGTGGGAGCCGAAGGAGGCGGAGACGCCGGAAACGCGGATGTGCGCGGCCGTATTAGGGGAATGCGGGGGATGAGCCATGGGTGTCCTCGGATAGCCGGGATCCCCGCCGGGCAGCGGCCACGGGCGCGGGGAGGTCGAATGGCTCATCGGGACATGACCACACGGTAGGCCACGGTGGGGGAGCGGGCAAGGGCCGCACGGGACACCTTCCCCCGTCCGATCCGGGCGGCCTGTTGACGTGTGGTCAGGGGCGGGCGTATTCTTGTGTGTCCACGAGGTTCTCCGGTACTGGTACCGGGCGCACGTGGTGCTCATTGAAAAATGAATACGGGGATGATCGGTTTCGACGATGTGAGTTGAGACAGGGGAAGCGGGTCGAGGACACAGAGTTATCTCGTAAACGCTCTCTGTAAAAATATAAGTGCCAAATCCAAGCGCACTGACTTCGCTCTCGCTGCGTAAGTAGCGACAGCAGTCTGTCAGCCCAGGTACACCTTCGACCTGGAATCTGACATCAGCTAGAAGGTCACTGCTCTGGACGTACGTCACGGACGTCCAGGGGACTTTTACGTGACTGAGTCCGGCGGCCACTCGTGTGCGAGATGGCCGGGACTGAGAAACCTGCAAGCACACTGCACCCGGAGAAGCCCTGACAAAGCTGCATCGGACGGGGGTTCAATTCCCCCCATCTCCACTGGAACGGCCTGGGCCGCGACGTCGTGAACACGACCTCGCGACCCAGGCTTTTTTCGTGCGCCCGCCCCGCTGCATGCGTGCAGCGAACCCGCGGGCGCAGAGCCCCGTGTGAAAGACTGGAGTCCGCAACGGACCACCACCACCGAAAGGCAGGCGCCTCCATGAGCGAACGTCCCTCCGAGCAGTCCGGCTCCTCGTCGGCCTCCGACCGCGAGCAGCCCCGGTACGGGCAGTACTCCGAGAACCGCCCCCAGACCCCGGGGCAGGCCCAGCCCGAGTACGGCCAGTACGGGGACCACGCCACAACCGGTCAGTACGGGGACGCCGGCCACCAGGGTGCGGACCGCTCCAGCTACCGGGGCGGCTACGGCGAGCCCGCCGGGCCCCAGCAGGGCTACTCGCAGAACGGCTACGGCGAGCACAGCACCCAGCAGGGATACGGCAACCAGGGGTACGGCAACGAGGGCTACGGCGTCCAGTCCGGCACGGGCGAGCAGGACTACTCGGGCCAGGGCTACGGGAACCAGACCGGCGGCGGGTACCCCACGCACTACCAGAACGACTACTCGCAGCAGTCCTACGGACAGGGCTACAACGGCTACCAGCAGGGCCCGGTGCCAGGCAAGGGCCTGGCGATCGCGTCCCTCGTGCTGGGAATTCTCGGCATCCTGACCTTCTGGTTCTTCGGCCTGGGCGGCCTGCTGGGCCTGGTGGGTTTGGTCCTGGGCATCATCGGCCTGGTCAAGATCCGCAAGTCTCGCCGTGACTCCCCGGCACTGGCCATCGTGGGCATCGTGCTCTCGGCACTCGCACTGATTGGAGGAGCCTTCATGGTGGCCATCTTCGCGTGGGTCATGGGCTCGATGGGCGACTGCATGCAGTACGCCCAGCAGCAGGACCAGACCCAGATGGAGCAGTGCATCAACGAGAGGCTGGGCACCTCGATCGACTCCTGACGGAATCACTGGCCGGGCCGCTCACGGTCTGCGCCGCTCCTTCCACGACGACGACGCCCGGCACAGCTGTTCGCAGCGGTGCCGGGCGTCGTCGTGTCCGGGTCTTCGTACCCGGCTCTCCGTGTCCGGGTTCTTCTCGCCATGCCCTTCTCGCCATGCCCTTCGCGCCTGCCCGTTCGTGCCTGGCTGTGACGCACGCGCTCCGGGGCGCGTGCGGGAATCGACCGGAGCGTGAGGGCGGCCGCTCCCGGCTCAGGACTCGCGGGTGCCGAGGGCGTCCAGAGCGGCGTCGTGCAGGAGGCCGTTCGTGGCCAGGGCGTTGCCCCCGAAGGGGCCGTCCTCCCCGGCGAGGGACGTGAACCGCCCGCCGGCCTCGGTCACGATCGGCACGAGCGCGGCCATGTCGTAGAGGTTCAGCTCGGGTTCGCACGCGATGTCCACCGCGCCCTCCGCCACGAGGCAGTAGGACCAGAAGTCACCGTAGGCACGGGTGCGCCACACGGTGTCCGTGAGATCCAGGAAGCGGTCGCGCACGCCGAGGTCCCGCCAGCCGCCGAGCGACGCGTAGGACAGGGAGGCGTCCTGGAGCGTGGACACCGAGGACACGTGCAGGCGCTGGGCCTGGGAGAGGGAGCGGCCGGTGAACGCGCCGGAGCCCTTGGCTGCCCACCAGCGGCGGTTCAGGGCGGGTGCGGAGACCACGCCCAGCACCACCTCGCCGTCCTCCACGAGGCCGATGAGCGTGGCCCACACGGGCACGCCGCGGACGTAGTTCTTGGTGCCGTCGATCGGATCCACGACCCACTGCCGGCCTCCGGAGCCCGTGGTGCCAAACTCCTCGCCGATCACGGCGTCACGGTTGCGGATGCGTCCCAGCTGCGAGCGGATGATCTGCTCCGCCTCCCGGTCCGCGTCCGTCACGGGCGTGAGATCCGGTTTGGTCTCCACCGTGAGGTCCTGGGACTTGAAGCGCTTCATGGTCAGGCCGTCCACGGAGTCCGCCAGGATGTGGGCCAGGCGCAGGTCGTCCGTGTGGTTGCTGGGTGCTCGCATGTCCCTACGTTATCGCTTGTCCGAGCCGCTTTTCGCTGTCGCCCCGCTGTGTCTCCCCGCGCGACGCCGCCAGCAGGCGCCGCAGGGACTCGAGCCTTCCGGGGGCGGCGGGTGAGGCCTCCGGCCGGTGCACCCACGCATCGAGCGCGCAGCCGGGGGAGTCCTCCGTGTGCAGGCACCCGCGGGGGCAGTCCGCGGTGGCGGGGACCAGATCCGTGAACGCGTTGAGGAGGTCCTCCTCCGCCACGTGCGCGAGTCCGAGCGAGCGGATGCCGGGGGTGTCCACCACCCACGTGCCGGGGCGGGTGCCCGGGACGGTCAGGGCCAGCGCGGAGGAGGACGTGTGCCGCCCGCGGCCGGTGACGTCGTTGACGCCGCCGGTGGCGCGCTGAGAACCGGTGAGCGCGTTGACGAGCGTGGACTTCCCCACGCCGGAGGGCCCCAAGAACACGCTCACGTGCCCGTCCAGGACGGCGCGCAGCCTGTCGAGGGACTCGGGGGAGACCTCCAGCGAGGTGTCGTGCAGACCGGCCTCGGGGCGCTGACCGCGTTCCGTGGCGCGCTGCGTGGTCACCGTGAGGACGTCGAGGTCCTCGAAGTGCTCGAGGAACTCCGTGGGATCCTGGAGGTCCGTCTTGGTCATGCACACGACGGGGGTAATGCCGGCGTCCCAGGCGGCCACGAGCCCGCGGTCCACGAATCCGGTGCGAGGCGTGGGGGAGGCGGCGGCGAGGACGAGCACCAGACGGTCCGCGTTGGCCACGATCACCCGCTCCACCGGGTCGGTGTCGTCCGCGCTGCGTCGCAGCACCGTGGAACGGGGCTCGATCCGCACGATCCTGGCCAGGGTGTCAGCCTCCCCGGAGACGTCTCCGACCACTCCCACACGGTCCCCGGGCACGATGGGCTGACGCCGCAGCTCCTTGGCCCGGACGCACAGCACGGTGCGCGGGGTCGGGCCGTCCTCGTCCACCACGCAGGTGTACCGGCCGCGGTCCACAGCGACGACACGTGCGATCACGGCGTCGTCGTGCGCCGGGCGCTGCTTGGTGCGGGGACGCGAGCCCCGCTTGTTGGCCCTGACGCGGACGTCCGACTCGTCCCAGCTCCTGCCCGCCACCGTTCAGGCCTCCGAGCCGAGCATCCGGGCCCACATCACCGGGAAGTCCGGCAGGGTCTTCGACGTGGTGGCGATGTCCTCGACCTCGATGCCCGGGACACGCAGCCCCAGGATCGCCCCGGCGGTGGCCATGCGGTGGTCGTGGTAGCTGTGGAACACGCCGCCGTGCAACGGTGCGGGGGTGATGACCAGCCCGTCCGGCGTCTCCTGCACGTTGCCGCCCAGCGCGTTGAGCTCCGCGCTCAGTGCGGCGAGCCGGTCGGTCTCGTGGCCGCGCAGGTGGGCGATGCCGCGCAGCCGGGACGTCGTGGTGGCCAGCGCGCACAGCGCGGCCACGGTGGGTGCCAGTTCGCCGGCCTCGGAGAGGTCCAGATCCACCCCGCTGATCTGCTGCGGCCCGCTCACGGTGAAGGTGGTGCCCTCCAGATGGGTGTGCGCACCGAGCTGCGGCAGGATCTGTCGCCAGTGGTCGCCGCCCTGGGTGGTGTGCCCGGGCCAGTCCGGGATGCTCACCGTTCCACCGGTCACCACCGCGGCCGCCAGGAAGGGGCCGGCGTTGGAAAGGTCCGGCTCGACGGCGACGTCCATGCCGGGAACTGCGCCGGGGGTCACGCGCCACTCGGCGGGACCCGTGCGCTCGGCGTCAGCGCCGGCCTCGCGCAGCACGGCCACGGTCATGTCCACGTGGGGCAGGGACGGCACGTCCCCCGAGCCCTCGTGGCGCAGGACGAGGGGAGCGTCGAAGGCAACGGCCGCCAGCAGCAGGGCGGAGACGAACTGCGAGGAGCCGCTCGCGTCGATCGACACCGTGCCCCCGGACACGGCTCCGGTTCCGAGGACGCGCAGGGGCAGTGTGCCCCGGCCGTCGTCCTCGACGCCCACTCCGAGCTCGCGCAGCCCCGCGACCACGGGACCCATGGGGCGGACGCGGGCTCCGGCGTCGCCGTCGAAGTCCACGGTCCCGTCACGCAGTGCGGCCAGCGGCGGGACGAAGCGCATGACCGTGCCGGCGAGACCGCAGTCCACCGCCACGGGCTCCTCGAGCGCACGGCCCACCGGCATGGGGGTGACGCGCAGATCCGGACCGAAGGGGCCGGGATCGGGGAGGGGGGTGACCACCGCGCCCAGCTGCTCGAGCGCGGCCACCATCAGGGCGCTGTCACGCGAGTGCAACGGCTTGCGCAGCACCGAGGGCCCGGAGGCCAGAGCCGCGAGCACCAGGTACCTGTTGGTCAGGGACTTGGACCCGGGGATCGCCACGGTGGCGGAGACGGGGGTGTCCCGCCAGGGCGCGGACCAGTGCGGGCCGGGGGACTGCGGCAAGCCGTTGCTCGGCGTCACGTGGGTACGGCTCCTAGTTCGAGACGGCGTCCTGCACGGCCTTCTCGGCCTGCGCCAGCTTCTTCTTGGTGTCCTTGCCCACCTTCGCGGCGTTCTTGCGGACGTCGTCCGCGAGGTGGCTCGCGCGCCACGCCAGCGAGGGGTTGCCGGAGGTGTCCACGGCGGCGATCATCACGGCACCGAGCAAGGACACGTTCTTCAGCAGACCGGCGCGGCGAGTGGCCTTGCCCTCGGCAGAGCTCGTGTCCGCGGAGCGGTACTGGGTGTAGCCGTTGAGCGCGGTGGTCCCCAGCAGCACGGTGGACGAGAGGCGGGGCAGCTTGCTGATGGCCAGCAGGGACGCGGCGGCGACCTGCGCGGCGGCAACGCCCTGGGCGACGACGGCGCGGTTGGCGGTCACGGGGCGCAGCTGGGGGACAGCGGACTCCACGGCCTTCAGCACGGGATCCAGCTGCTTGGCGGCCGCGGACGAATTGCGGAACGCGTCCATGCCGCCGGCGATGTAGCCGGTGGCCAGCAGCGGGCGGGCGAGACGACGAACGATGCTCATGGTTCTCCTCCTAGCATCCCGGCACTTCCGGGAAGGCACGCTGTCCATCCTATCGGCCTGCGCCCGTGGGCCCCCCGGGAATACTCGCGTGCGGACGGCGTGTTACCCCGGATGGACAGACGGCGCCGCACCCGCGGCGCTGTGCCGCGCACGAGCCACGGAAGCGGGTGAACACTGCAGATGCCGGTCGCGACCCTAGACTTGGGAACGATGAACGATCAGCGAAGTCAAGACTCCCGTGCCGTGGACCACCCGGAGGAAGTGCCCGCCGGGGAGGAGTCCACGCAGCAGCGGCGCGAACGGTTCGAGCGCGACGCCATGCAGTACGTGGACCAGCTCTACGCCGCCGCGCTGCGCATGGCGCGCAACCCCTCCGATGCCGAGGACCTGGTGCAGGAGGCCTACACCAAGGCGTTCTCCGCGTTCCACCAGTACAAGCCCGGGACCAACCTCAAGGCCTGGCTGTACCGGATCCTCACGAATACCTACATCAACCTGTACCGCAAGAGGCAGCGCGAACCGCGCCAGGCCAACACGGACGCGGTGGAGGACTGGCAGCTGCACCGCGCGGAGTCGCACACCTCCACAGGTCTGCGCTCCGCCGAGGTCGAGGCGCTGGACCACCTGCCGGACTCGGACGTCAAGCGGGCGCTGCAGGAGCTGCCCGAGGAGTTCCGCCTGGCGGTCTACTTCTCCGACGTGGAGGGGTTCGCGTACAAGGAGATCTCCGAGATCATGGACACGCCCATCGGCACCGTGATGTCCCGGCTGCACCGAGGGCGCAAGCTCCTGCGCGAGAAACTGGGCGACTACGCCCAGGAACGAGGATTTGACACGTCCAGGGCCCGCAAGGGCAAGGACGGCGCACCAGCGAAGGATCGAGGCTGAAGACATGACCGAGAAACCGTGCCACAACGGCTGCACGGACGAGCGCATCCGCAGGATCTACGAGTACCTGGACGGCGCGCTGACCACCGAGGACCTCGAGGAGATCCACGCGCACCTCACGGACTGCCCGGAGTGCGCGCGCGAGTACAACTTCGAGTGCGTCATCCGCTCGGTCATGAAGCGCTCGTGCCGCGAGACGGCGCCCACGGAACTCAAGCGCTCGATCCTGGAGCGGATCGACGCCCAGTGCCGGGAGCACCCGGTGGCCTGAGCGCCCACCCCCCCCCGCCAGACACGCAGAACGCCCGTGACCATGACGGTCACGGGCGTTCTGTGGTTCGTGTGCAAGACCTCAGGAGTTGGGCCGCTTGCCGCGGTTTGCCGAGTTCTTGCGACGATCCTTGCGCTTACGTCCACGCTTGCTCATGATGTACCTCCTGCAGTGATTGGCTGGGACATCGTCCGCCAGTATCTCACATCCTCGCACCGGTGCGAGCCACCCGAGCAGGCCATGGTTGCGAGCGACCGGGGACAACGACGCCGCGTCCGTGGGGTGCGCCGTGCGTGTGCGTACCGGGTTCCGCTCGGGTCAGCGGGGCTCGGGCAGCTGCAGCCAGGAGTACCAGCCACGGTGCAGCACGAGCCACGCGATGAGGCCGTAGCCGGCCTGTCCCGGGTTGCCGTGGTTCGCGGCGAGGTCCTTGCGCCACTGCTCGTGGTGCTGCAGGGGGTTGAACGTGTCCACGTACACGTGGTTGCGGCGGGTGGTGACGTCCCCGTAGGCGGCGGAGAGGTCAGCGATCTTGCGGTTGCGCTGCGGGTCCAGCGTGGGGGGAGGCCCCACCACGAGCACCTTGACGTTGTTCTGGGTGGCCTGGTCCACGATGTTCGCCATGTTCAGGCGGGAGCGCGCGGACGTGATGCCTAGGTCGATGTCCAGCACGGAGGGCGCGATGACCAGGCGGTTGTCGCAGGCCGGGTCGAAGCGGCGTGCCGCTTCGTCGAACCAGCGCTCGTTGAGGGTCTCGCTGCCTTCGCCCGGCGCCGCGAGGTTGTACGCGTCCACCGGGACGACGTCGCGGGGGGTGCGGGCCATGACGCGGCCGAACCAGCCGAGCGCGCGGGGGTCGTCCACGCCGGCCAGCAGTTCGTCTCCCACGGCCACAATGCGGATCCTGCGTTGGTCCACTCTTCTACATCCTTCGGGTTGCCGCGCGGACCGGGGTGGCCGCGCTGTCGTCGATCCCCCGCTGCCACGGGCTCGACCAGGCCGGGTGCGGAACAGCGGAGGATCCGTTCCGGTGCCCCGGCGTGCGGTGTGCCCCGGCCCGCAACCGGAGCGCACCGCACGGGGATCTCACTCGCCGCGGTCGAACGCCTGCTGCACGAGGGTCTCCAGCTCGGCGGCGTGGCGCTTGGCCGAGCCGTTCGCGGGGGAGGCGGAGGCAGGGCGCGAGGCCAGCGTGACGGGGCGGTCCAGCTGGGGCACCAGGTTCACGGCCATGAACGGCCACGCGCCCTGGTTGGCAGGCTCGTCCTGCGCCCAGATGATGCGCGCATCCGGGTAGCGGTCCAGCTGCGCCTTGATCTCGTCCGTGGGCAGCGGGTAGAGCTGCTCAACGCGCACGATCGC
Organism: Kocuria sp. HSID17590; assembly: GCF_003989485.1. Lineage (NCBI taxonomy): Bacteria > Bacillati > Actinomycetota > Actinomycetes > Micrococcales > Micrococcaceae > Kocuria > Kocuria sp. HSID17590. Next base: position 89,942 of record NZ_RBMB01000007.1, read on the forward strand.
GGTGGAGTGGTCGTCCGACTTTTTCCGCTGGGCCGCGAGGTCGTAGTACAGGCGGCCGGAGACGAGGATCACGTCCGTGACCTTGGCGTCGTCGAGCTCCGCGGCGTCCGGGATGACCGACTGGAAGTTGCCGCGCGTGAACTCCTCCACCGGGGAAGCGGCCGCCTTCAGGCGCAGCAGCTGCTTGGGGGTCGCCACGACCAGCGGACGGCGGGGACGGGAGTACGCCTGGCGCCGCAGCAGGTGGAAGTGGTTCGCCGGGGTGGAGGGCTGAGCCACGATCATGTTCTTCTCCGCGCACAGCGACAGGAAGCGCTCGATGCGGGCGGAGGAGTGGTCCGGGCCCTGGCCCTCGAAGCCGTGAGGCAGCAGCATGACCAGGTTGGAGCGCTGGCCCCACTTCTGCTCCGCGGAGGAGATGAACTCGTCCACGATCGTCTGCGCACCGTTGATGAAGTCGCCGAACTGGGCCTCCCACACAGTGAGCGCCTCGGGGCGCTCCACAGAGTAGCCGTACTCGAAGCCCAGCACGCCGTACTCGGAGAGCAGGGAGTTGTAGATCGAGAACCGTGCCTGGTCCGCAGAGAGGTTGTTCAGGGGCGTCCACTCCGCACCGTTCTCGGCATCGAAGAACACCGCGTGACGCTGGGTGAACGTGCCGCGGCGGACATCCTGGCCGGACATCCGTACCGGAACGCCGTCCATCACGAGGGAGCCGAAGGCCATGAGCTCGCCCATGCCCCAGTCGATGCCGCCCTCGAGAGTCATCTCCCGGCGCTTCTCCGCGAGCTTCTGCAGCTTGCGGTGCATGGTGAAGTTCTCGGGGAAGTCCACGTAGGCCTCGCCGATGCGGCGTGCGGTCTCCTCGGAGATGGCCGTGGTCTTGGGCACGGACACCCCGGAGTCCGCCTGCTGGGCGGAGGGGCGCTCGATGTTGGCGATCGCCGCGGCGTCCCCGGTGACCAGGGGAACCGTGGAGTTCTGGGCCTCGTGCGTCTCCGCGAAGACCCGCTCCAGGCGCTCCTGGTAGTCCTTCAGCGCGCGGTCCGCCTCCTCCTGGGTGATGTCACCGCGGCCCACGAGGTTCTCGGTGTAGACCTTGCGGGTGGAGCGCTTGCCGTCGATCAGCGAGTACATCAGCGGCTGGGTCATCGAGGGGTCGTCGCCCTCGTTGTGGCCGCGGCGGCGGTAGCACACGAGGTCGATCACGACGTCGTGGTGGAAGCGCTGGCGGTACTCGAACGCGAGCTGCGCCACGCGGGTCACGGCCTCGGGGTCGTCCGCGTTGACGTGGAAGATCGGCGCCTGCACCGTGCGGCCCACGTCCGTGGAGTAGGTGGAGGTGCGGCCCGCGGAGGGCGAGGTGGTGAAGCCCACCTGGTTGTTGACCACCACGTGGATGGTGCCGCCCACGTTGTAGGCGTCCAGCCCGGACATCTGCATGACCTCGTAGACGATGCCCTGACCGGCCATGGCGGCGTCGCCGTGGACCTGGATGGGCAGCACGGGGAACTCGCCGTTGCCCTCGGGTCCGGCGCCCAGCACATCCGTCTTGGCGCGGGCGATGCCCTCGATCACGGGGTCCGCGGCCTCCAGGTGGGAGGGGTTCGCGGCCAGGTAGACCTGGGTCTCGTTGCCGTTGTCGGAGGTGAAGACGCCCTCGGTGCCCAGGTGGTACTTCACGTCGCCGGAGCCCTCGGAGGCGCGCGGGTCCTGGCTGCCCTCGAACTCGCGGAAGACCTGGGCGTAGGACTTGCCCGCGATGTTGGTGAGCACGTTCAGGCGCCCGCGGTGGGCCATGGCGATGCCCACCCCCGCGAGGGAGGCGTCCGCGGCGTCGGAGATGATCGCGTCCAGCAGCGGGATCAGGGACTCGCCGCCCTCCAGGGAGAAGCGCTTCTGTCCCACGTACTTGGTCTGCAGGAAGGTCTCGAAGGCCTCCGCGGCGTTGAGGCGCTCCAGGATGTGGAACTGCTCCTCACGGGCGGGCTTCTGGTAGTCCCGCTCGAGCTTGGACTGGAACCACTCTCGCTGCTCGGGCTCCTGGATGTGCATGTACTCCACGCCCACGGTGCGGCAGTAGGCGTCCCGCAGCCGGCCGAGGATCACGCGCAGGGTGAGCAGGTTCTGGCCGCCGAAGCCGCCGGTGGGCCACTCCCGCTCGAGGTCCCACAGGGTGAGGCCGTAGGTGCGGATGTCCAGGTCCGGGTGCTTGCGCATCACGTACTCGAGCGGGTTGGTGTCCGCCATGAGGTGTCCGCGCACGCGGTAGGCGTGGATCAGCTGCTGGATCCGCGCGACCTTGTTGATCTGGATCTCGGGGTTGACCTGGTTGTCCACGGCCCAGCGGACGGGCTCGTAGGGGATGCGCAGGGCCTCGAAGATGTGGTCGTAGAAGTCGTCCCCGCCCAGCAGGTAGTGCTCCACGAGCTTGAGGAACTCGCCCGAGCCGGCGCCCTGGATCACGCGGTGGTCGTAGGTGGAGGTCAGGGTGATGACCTTGGAGACCGCGTTGCGGGCGATCGTGCGGGGGGAGGCGCCCTTGTACTCGGCGGGGTAGTCGAGCGCGCCCACGCCGATGATGCACGCCTGGCCCTTGGACAGCCGCGGCACGGAGTGCACGGTGCCGATGCCGCCGGGGTTGGTCAGGGAGACGGTGGTCCCCGCGTAGTCGTCCATGGTGAGCGCGCCGTTGCGCCCGCGCTTGACGATGTCCTCGTACGCGGTCCAGAACTGGAGGAACGACATCTCCTCGGCACCCTTGACGTTGGGCACCACGAGGTTGCGGGAGCCGTCCTTGTTGGGGATGTCGATCGCGATGCCGAAGTTCACGTGCGCCGGGTGGACGGCGGCGGGCTTTCCGTCCGAGTCGTCGTAGATCACGTTCATGGACGGGAAGTTGGACAGCGCGCGGATCACGGCGTAGCCCACGAGGTGGGTGAAGGAGACCTTGCCGCCGCGGTTGCGGGCGAGGTGCGAGTTGATGACCAGGCGGTTGTCGATCAGCAGCTTGGCCGGCACGGCGCGCACGGTGGTGGCCGTGGGGACCGTGAGGGAGGCCTCCATGTTGGCGGCCACGGCCTTGGCGGGACCGCGCAGCTTGACCACGGTGTCCTCCGCGGGCTTCTCCTTGGCATCCTTCGCGGACGCGTCGCCCTTGTGGTCCTCCGGCTGCGCACGGATGGGGCGCTTGGTGCCGGAGGCCTCCGCGGCGTCGGCCTCGGTGTCCACGCCCGCGGGACGGCCCTTGGCCTTCGAACCGGTGGCGGCGGGTGCCGGGGACTTCGCCCGCTCGGGCGCGGCAGCGGCCTTGGGAGCGGACGCCGACGACGACGCCGCGGCGCCGGTCCCCGAGCTCTTCGCACCGGATGCCTGCGCACCGGAGCTCTGAGTGGCGGAGCTCTGCTTGGGGGAGGCCTGCTTGCCGGAACCCTGCGCGCCGGAAGCCTGGTTGCTGGAGGTCGCGGGCTTCGCGTCCGAGTCGCTGCGGCGGGAGGACGAGGCGACCTCGGAGGGCTTGTCGCCGCCGTCCATCTGCTCGAAGATGGGCCACCACTTCTTGTCCACCGAGTTCTTGTCCGCCTGGTACTTCTCGAACAGCTCGTCCACGAGCCATTCGTTGCCGGCGAATTCTTCAGGGATAAGGTGCTGCGGCTGCTCTGGCACGAGTGATACGCCTCTTCCGTAAGTGCTGTGTGTCCCGGGCGGCGAGCTGGTCCTCGTGGCCCGCTGGTGGCTCCCACGGAGCTTACCCGCCGTGGCTGACCTGCAGTGGCTTCGCGCTCGCAAAGCCGTGCCGACTCTCCAGTCTAGTAAGGCAGCTGGGCGCGTGCCACCCGTGACCGTGGGCTCCCGCACCGCACCCGGCACTAACCCGCAGCCCTGCCCGGCCCCGGCCCGCGCGGCGTCGGCGGGGACACCGTAGACTCCCGTGACGTGCGCTACCTCACGACTCCGACCACGGACCTCACCTACAACGACGTCTTCCTCGTGCCCTCCATGTCCCGGGTGACGTCCCGCTTCGACGTGGCCCTCACGCCCGGCGACGGCACGGGGGCCACGATCCCGCTCGTCGCCGCCAACATGACCGCGGTGACGGGCCGCCGCATGGTCGAGACCATGGCGCGCCGCGGCGGACTGGGCATCCTGCCGCAGGACGTCCCGCTGGACGTGATTGCCGAGGTCACGGCCTGGGTCAAGGACCGCTCCCCGCTCTACGAGACCCCCGTGGTGCTGCCCGGCACGAGCACCGTCCATGACGCCCTGGGCATCATGCACAAGCGCCCGCACGGTGCCGTGCTCGTCACGGACGAGGAGGGCGGCTACGCGGGGGTCGTGCTGGACTCGGACTGCCGGGACGTGGACCGCTTCACGCAGCTGCGCGACCTCGCGCGGGCGGACGGACCCGTGCTGCAGGAGGCGGAGCTTCCCGTCACCTCGGACCCCGCCGCGCTGCGCGCCGCCTACGACACGCTCTCGGACGCGCGCGTCCAGTCCGCGCCCGTGCTGCGCGGGCGCGAGGTGGTGGGACTGCTGTCGCGGCAGGGACTTGTGCGCTCCACCATCTACACGCCCGCGCTGGACGCCTCCGGGCGGCTGCGGGTGGGTGCCGCGGTGGGCATCAACGGGGATGTCTCCGGCAAAGCGGCCAGGCTGCTCGCGGCCGGGGTGGACGTCCTCGTGGTGGACACCGCGCACGGGCACCAGGTCAAGGCGCTCGAGGCCCTGGCGGCCGTGCGCGCGCTGGACCCGCAGGTCCCTGTGGTGGCGGGCAACGTGGTCACCGCGGACGGCGTCCGGGACCTCGTCTCGGCCGGTGCGGACATCGTGAAGGTGGGGGTCGGCCCCGGTGCCATGTGCACCACCCGCATGATGACGGCGGTCGGGCGCCCCCAGTTCTCGGCGGTCGTCGAGTGCGCGGAGGCCGCGGCGGACCTCGGTGCGCACGTGTGGGCGGACGGCGGCGTCAAGCACCCGCGCGACGTCGCCCTCGCCCTCGCCGCCGGAGCAAGCCAGGTGATGGTCGGCTCCTGGTTCGCGGGAACGCACGAGAGCCCGGGGGAGATCAACGTGGACGCGAACGGTCGCGCCTACAAGGAGTCCTTCGGAATGGCCTCGGCCCGTGCGGTGCGCCACCGCACGGTCGGCGAGGACCGCTTCGCCCGCGCCCGCAAGGCCCTGTTCGAGGAGGGCATCTCCAACTCCACCATGTACCTGGACCCGCAGCGCCCCGGCGTGGAGGACCTGCTGGACCACATCACGTCCGGGGTGCGCAGCTCGATGACCTACGCGGGCGCCGCGAGCCTCGAGCAGTTCGCGGCGCGCGCCGTCGTGGGCGTCCAGTCGCAGTCCGGCTACGACGAGGGCCGCCCGCGTTCCGAGTCCTGGACCTGACGCGCGGGACCACGTGCCGGCGGGGGAGTGCGTGGGTGTTCTCAACTGGACGCTAGTTGAGAATGGTTCGTGATAAGCTCGCTCGCGATCACGTTACACCGATTCTCACGGCCCCGGCCGGGATCGCGACGGGAAGGAACCCCATGACCCCAGGACGCACCACTCGCACCGGCGCGCGCACCGTGGCCGCCGTCTCGCTCGCCGCCCTGACGGGCCTGGCACTCGCCGGGTGCGCGAACGGCTCCACCGGCGGATCGGACGACTCCTCCGACGGCGGGAAGATCCGCGTGGTCACCTCCACCAACGTGTACTCGGACCTCGCCTCCCAGGTGGGAGGGGACAAGGTGGAGGCCACCCCCGTGATCGACTCGAGCGCCCAGGACCCGCACTCCTACGAGGCCACCCCGCAGGACAGGCTGCGGGTGGGCGAGGCGGAGCTCGTGGTGGAGAACGGCGGCGGGTACGACGAGTTCCTCTCGGGCCTCACGTCCAAGGACCAGCGCGTGGTCGACGCCGTCGACGTCTCCGGGCTGCGGAGCGAGGAGCAGACGCGGGAGGCCGAGGACCACTCCCGCGCGGCCGAGGACGGCCACCACCACGACCACGGCGACTTCAACGAGCACGTGTGGTACGACGTCGAGAGCATGCAGAAGGTCGTGGACGCGATCGCCGCGCAGCTCGGCGAGGTGGACCAGGAGAACAAGGACTACTACGCGGACAACGCCGAGCGGGTCTCCTCCGAGCTGGGAACGGTGCGGGACGAGGTCTCGAAGATCGGGGCCTCCGGCGGCTATGTGGCCACCGAACCGGTGCCCGGGTATCTTCTGGAGGACGCCGGTCTGCACGACGACACCCCCGCGGAGTTCACCGCCGCGATCGACTCCGAGTCGGACGCCTCTCCGGCCGTGTTCAGCAAGACCGTGGACCTGGTCAAGAGCGAGCACGTCTCGCTGCTGGCGTTCAACAAGCAGACCTCCACGGGCCAGACGGAGAAGCTGCGCACCGCCGCGCAGGACTCCGGGACGCCCGTGGTCGAGTTCACCGAGACCATCCCGGACGGCCAGAACTACCAGCAGTGGATGACGGAGAACACCCAGCACGTCGCCCAGGCACTCACGAAGTAGGACCATGCAGCCAGCCACACCACGCACCGGCCCCGCCGGGCCCGGACCGCAGAACGACGCGGCCGCACCGGCCACGGCGGCGGACGCCGCGCCCGCGATCAGCCTGCGGGACGCCGAGCTGGCGTTCGGGGACCGCGTCCTGTGGTCCGGGCTGAACCTCGACGTGGCACCGGGGGAGTACCTTGCCGTGCTCGGTGCCAACGGCACGGGCAAGACGAGCTTCCTGAAGGTGCTGCTGGGCCTGCTGCCCCTGACCTCCGGGACCGTGTCCGTGGCCGGAACGCGACCGCGCGCGGCCGCCGCCCACGTGGGCTACGTCCCCCAGCAGCGCGGCTTCCCCGCGCGGACCCCGCTGCGCGCCAAGGACCTCGTGGCCCAGGGGGTGGACGGACACCGCTGGGGCGTCCGGCTGCACCCGCGGCGCGTGAACCGGCGCGTGGCCGAGCTTCTGGAGCGCGTGGGAGCCACGGAGTACGCGGACGCGCCCGTGGGACTGCTCTCCGGCGGTGAGCAGCAGCGGCTGCGCGTGGCCCAGGCGCTGGCGGCGGACCCCTCCGTGATGCTGTGCGACGAGGCCCTGCTCTCCCTGGACCTGCACCACCAGCACGTGGTCAGCGAGCTCGTCCACGAGCAGCGCGAGCGCCACGGCAGCGCCGTCGTCTTCGTGACGCACGACGTGAACCCCATCATCGACCACGTGGACCGCATTCTGTACCTGGCCAACGGCTCGTTCCGGATCGGCACCCCGGACGAGGTGCTGCGCTCGGACGTGCTCTCGGACCTCTACGGCACCGACATCGAGGTGCTGCGCAGCAACGGCCGGATCCTCGTGGCCGGACGCCCGGACAGCACCCACCACACCGACTCCCCGGAGGAGATCATCCCGTGATCCTGGCCGAGATCGACTGGAGCTCCTTCCTCAGCTCCGTGTTCGTCTTCGACGACTACGGCGAGCTGCTCGTGCTCGTGCGCAACTCCCTGTGGGCCGGCGCCGTGCTGGGGCTCGTGGGCGGCGTGGTGGGCACGTTCGTGATGATGCGGGACCTCGCCTTCGCGGTGCACGGGATCGCCGAGCTGTCCTTCGCGGGCGCGGCCGCCGCGCTGCTGATCGGAGCGGACGTGATCACCGGGTCCCTCGTGGGCTCCGTGCTCGCGGCGCTGATCATGGGCTTCACGGGGCTGCATGCCCGGGAGGGCAACTCGTTCGTGGGCGTGCTGATGCCCTTCGGCCTGGGCCTGGGGATCCTCTTCCTCTCGCTCTACGAGGGGCGCTCCTCCAACAAGTTCTCGCTGCTCACCGGGCAGATCGTCTCGGTGTCCTCGCTGCAGCTCACGTCCATGGTGGTGCTCTCGGTCCTGGTGCTCGCCGTGCTCGTGGCCGTGTGGCGGCCGCTGACGTTTGCGAGCACGGACCCGTTCGTGGCCCGCGCCAAGGGTCTGCCCGTGCGGGGTCTGTCGATCCTGTTCATGGTCCTGCTGGGAGTCTCCGTGGCGCTGTCGGTGCAGATCGTGGGTGCGCTGCTCGTGCTCGCGCTACTGATCACTCCGGCCGCCGCAGCCATGAACCTCACCTCGAGCCCCGGGCGCACCGTGGTGCTCTCCGTGCTCTTCGCGGAGCTGGCCATGGTGGGCGGGATCCTGCTGGCACTCGGCGGGAACATCCCGATCAGCCCGTACGTCACCACCATCTCGTTCGCCCTGTGGCTCGTCTCTCGCGTGGTGCGCGCCGTCCGTGAGCGCTCGGCCTCCTACCGTCGTGCGGCAACGGCAACGGCAACGACGACGACGACGCCGCGCGGCGCGGTGGCCACGGACGGCACCGGGGCGGCCACGGCGTCGTCGACCCCGGCACCGTGACCCGCGGGGATCCGGACGCCGCGGGGCAGGATGCTCAACACGGGCAGGGTGCTCAGCAGGGGCAGGACGCTCAGAAGAGGATCTGAACCGCGGCCGGCACGACCTCCAGGGACACCGGCAGGGGTCCCAGGCGCTCACCGTCGCCGTACGCGGCGGCCTCGTGCGTCCCCTCGCCGTCGGTGGCCGCACCGTGCACCGCCACGCAGGCGGACACGGCGGGCTCCACCGAGACCTGCGGCAGCGCCAGGTGGGTGCCCCGGAACAGCTGCGGGAACCGCCAGACCAGGTGCAACGGGTCCACGTCCGCGACCATGAAGAGGTCCAGCGCACCGTCCGAGGGGTCCGCGTCCGGCAGGATGGTGAGCCCGCCGCCGATCGAGGACGTGTTGGCCAGCACCAGGAACGAGAGGTCCCGGTCCGTGGCGTGGAGCATGCCGTCAGGGGAGGTCCACGAGAGGTCGTAGCGCCGTGCGCGCATGGACAGCGCCTCGACGGCCAGCGCGACGGCGTACTTCGCGGAGACCTTGACCCGCGACCAGCGGTTGGCGCGCGCGTTGACGCGGGCGTCCAGACCGAGGCACACCGCGGTGGCGCACAGGTGCTCGGTGCCGTCCGCGCAGGTCACACGGACCATGTCGGTGCTGCGGGGCTCGGACTCGAGACCGCGCAGCACGCGTCCGGCCGCGCGCTCCACGTCCCCCACGGGGATGCCGTGGAACCGGGCGAGGTCGTTTCCCGAGCCCGCCGGGACGAGCCCGAACGGGAAGTCCACTCCCTGACGGCGCAGGGCGTCCAGGCACTGCAGCACCAGGTGGGCCATGCCGTCCCCGCCCACCGCGACGACGGCCGCGATGCGCGGGGAGTCCGCGCGCAGAACGGCGACGAGCCGGCGGGACAGCTCCGCAGCGGTGGGCGCAGCCACGGGCACGGGCCGGTAGCCGCCCGCGCGCACGATGCCGGCCGCCCTGGCGTACGCGGTGCGACCGGTGCGGGACGAGCCGTTGTGGACGAGCAGAATGTCTGAGGGTGGCTGCGGACTCACCGGTACCGGCCCCGGGTGCGGGAGCCGTGCGCGGCGGAGGACGTGGTGGCGCGCGTCTCGTCCTGTGGGCCGCTGGTCCCCGTGCCGGTCCCGGCGCTCGGTGCAGGGCCGGTCTCCGCCGGGGACCCGGACGCCTGCTGGTCCTCGGGGCGGCCCCCGCTCTCAGCCCTCGCCGCCGCGGCGCACTCGGCGCAGATGCCGCTGATCTCCACCGTGTGGTCCACGTCCGCGTAGCCGTAGCGACGGGCGGTCTGCTCCGCCCAGGACTCCACCTGCGGGGCCTCCAGCTCCACCGCGGCACCGCACGAGCGGCACACCAGGTGGTGGTGGTGGTGCTCGGCCTCGCACCGGCGGTAGATGGCCTCGCCGTCCGCGCTGCGCAGCACGTCCACCTGGCCCAGCTCCGCCATGGACTGCAGGATGCGGTACGTGGTGGCCAGCGAGACCGGCTCCTCCCGCTCCTGCAGCACGCGGTGCAGGTCCTGGGTGGAGATGAAGTCGTCCAGGTGCTGCAGGGCCCCGACGACCGCGCGGCGCTGCTTGGTGTTGCGCACTTCCGCGTGCTGCGTCTTCCTGGTGGTCACCCGGGTGTCCTTTCCATGGGCTGGTTGGTGCGGCCATCGTAGCGCGGGGCCCCGACACCCCGATCGCGGCCGGCAGCGTACCGGCCCCGGCACGGCAGGACGAGCGGGGGAGCGACGGCGCCGCGGCGTCGTCGCCGCAGTCGGGACGGGCGGTGGAAGCTGGGCCTGCTCCCGAACCCGTCCAGCCGCTAGGGTGAGGACATGCTGCTGACCAAGTTCACCCACTCGTGCGTGCGTCTGGAGAAGGACGGCGCGGTGCTCGTGATCGACCCCGGGACGTTCTCCGAGGTGGAGGAGGCGCTCGCGGGTGCCGGGACCGTGCTGGTCACCCACGTGCACGCGGATCACTACGACGCCGACCGGCTGGTGGCCGCGCTGGCCGCCTCCCCGGAGCTCACGGTGCACGCGCCCCGGCAGGTGGTCGAGGAGCTCGCGCCGCGGGTGGCGGACACCGACCGGCTGCACGCGGTGGAGGCGGACGGCGAGTTCACCGCGGGCCCGTTCACGGTGCGGACCTACGGCGGGCAGCACGCGCTGATCCACCCGCTGATCCCCACGATCGAGAACGTGGGCTACGTGGTCGACGGCGCGGTGTTCCACCCCGGGGACTCCTTCACCGTCCCGCAGGGTCTCACGGTGCCCACCGTGCTGGTGCCGCTGCACGCCCCGTGGTCCAAGATGTCCGAGGTGATCGACTTCGTCATCGCCACGCGGGCCACCCGGGTGCACCAGATCCACGACGCGCTGCTCTCAGAGACGGGCTTCGGCGTGGTGGAGAAGCAGGTCTCGCACTTCGCCGGGGTCTACGGCACCGAGTACCAGCACCTGGACCCGCGCGAAAGTTTGGAGATCGCCCCCGCATGAGTGCACGTGCACCGCAGCACTGCCCCTCTGCTCCGCCAGCTGGGCAACCGACCGGCTGACCAGCTGCGCACGGGTGCCGTCCGAGCACCCGCCCGACCGAGTTCCACCGCATCCCAGTGAAAGGACACCACCGTGAGTTCAGTGTTCACCAAGATCATCGAGGGGGACCTCCCCGGCCGTTTCGTGTGGCGCGACGAGCAGTGCGTGGGCTTCCTGTCCATCCAGCCGCTCGCGCAGGGCCACGTACTCGTCGTGCCGCGCCAGGAGGTGGACGCGTGGGTGGACCTGCCCGCAGACCTCGCCGCGCACCTCATGACGGTGTCCCAGAGCATCGGGAAGGCCATCGACGCCGCCTTCGAACCCAAGCGCGTGGGACTCATGATCCAGGGCTTCGAGGTCCCGCACACCCACCTGCACGTGTGGCCCACCAACTCCATCGAGGAGTTCGACTTCGCCAACGTGGACCAGGACCCGGATCCCGCGGTCATGGACGAGTCCGCGCGGCGAATCCGTGAGGCACTGATCGCCCAGGGCCACGCGGACGAGGTCGAGCAGGACTGACCCGTCCCACGGGGCCGGTGCTCAGGACAGTTCGCGCAGCTTCTTGCGGATCCGCTTCTCCGAGACCGAGTGGGCGGTGCCGAGCTCCTGCGCGAAGAAGGACACGCGCAGCTCCTCGAGGTCCCACCGCACGGCGGTCAGCGCGGCGGGCACCGGCACGGTGGCCGGGACGGCCTCGCGGGCGCGGCGGTACTCGGCCTCGAGGTCGTGCACCGTCTGCATGGCCACGGCGTCGCGCTGCAGGTGCCCGGAGAGCTTGTCCAGCCGCCCGTTCACCCCGGCCAGGTAGCGGGGGAGGCGCTGCAGGGCCTGCCACCCGGTGCGGGCCACGAACCCCGGGTAGACGAGCCGCTCCACCTGCTCCGACATGTCCTTGAAGGCCGCGACAGCCCCCAGGGAGCCGGGCTTCTTCAGCCGTCTGCGCACCGTGGTGGCCTCCGTGAGCGTGGTGGTCACCAGGGCCGTCACGGCGAAGACGGTGTCGATGAGCTCCGCGCGCACGTGCTCGGCCACGCGGTCGAACTCCTCGCGGGTGAACGGCGGCTCCTGCGGCACGAGCCGGTCGATCGCGGCCACCGTGCAGTCGTGGATCAGCGCCTCCACGGAACCGTGCGGGTTCTGCGTGAAGATCAGCCGCTCCTTCTGGCTGAGGTGCTCCACCACGTAACGGTGCACCGAGGGCAGGACGCGCTGCAGCAGCGCGATCACGCCGTCGCGCTGGGCCGCCCGCTGCTCCTCGGGGTCGCTCAGGATGCCCAGGTCCACGCGCGGGACCTCCGTGGTCCCCGGTGCCGCCGGGGGCACGGCCACGAGGGTGGGGTAGCCGGTGACCGTCTGACCGGCCACGAGCGTCTCCACGCTGCGGGGCGGGTCCGGCTCCGGCCAGGCAGTGAGGTCCGTGCGCTCCAGCGAGGCGGTGGGCGGGGTGGCCTGGGCGCCGTTGCCGCCCGGGCGACGTCGTCCCGAGCCCGAGCGGGCTCCGTCACGAGAGCCCGAGTTTCCGGCGCTCGCCCCTGCCGACTCTGAGCCCCGCGACCGCCTGCCCGAGCCGGCGGAACCGGTGCCTCGACGGCCTCCGGGGCCCGCGGCGGCGTCGTCCGCGTGGGCGGCGTCGTAGAGCTGGGCCGCGGCACCGCCCAGGGACGCCGCGAGCGCCTCGCGGACCCTGGGCCGCAGCCGCTGCTTGAGCTCCGTGAGGTCGTCCCCGCGCCCGAGAACGGCGTTGCGGGCGTCGCGCACCTCGAAGCGCATCCGCAGGTGGGGCGGCAGCGCCTCCGGGTGGAAGTCCTCCGCGGTGACGGTGTGCCCGCGCATGCGCTGCAGCACCCTGCCCAGCGAGGTGAGCAGCGAGTCCCGGGCGGGGTCGAACTCCTCGTCCAGGCGGGCGACGGCGCTCGCGGCGGTGTCCGGGGCGGGCACGAAGTTGCGGCGCACGGCCTTGGGCAGGGACTTGATCAGGGCGGTCATGAGCTCCACCCGCAGCCCGGGGATGTGCCACTCGAACTGCTCGGGGGACAGCCGGTCCAGGAAGAGGACGGGGATCCGCACGGTGACCCCGTCCGCGGTGTCCGCGCCGGGGGCGAACTCGTAGTCGAGGTCGAGGCTGAGATCGCCGTCCGGGGTGGCGACGGTCCACGTGCGGGGGAAGGACTCCGTGTCCAGCGCGGGGGCCTCAGGGGCGATGAGGTCCTGCGGGGTGAGGTCCAGCAGGTGCTCGTCCTCGTGGCGGGCCTTCTTCCACCACGAGTCGAAGTGGCGCTGGGAGACCACCTTCTCCGGGACGCGGGCGTCGTAGAAGTCGAAGAGCACCTGGTCGTCCACACGCAGGTCCTTGCGGCGCATGCGGTTCTCGAGCTCCTCGACCTCCGCGAGCGCCCGGCGGTTGCGCTTGACGAACGTGTGGCGGGTCTGCCAGTCGCCCTCCACGAGGGCGTGGCGGATGAACAGCTCGCGCGAGACGGCGGGGTCGATCGAGGAGAACAGCACGGGCCGCTCGCTCACCAGGGGCAGGCCGTAGAGCGTGACCTTCTCCGAGGCCATCACGGCGCCGCGCGAGCGGGACCAGTGCGGCTCGGAGTAGCTGCGCTTGACGAGGTGCGGGGCGATCTCCTCGACCCACTCGGGGGAGATGGCGGCGTTGGTGCGCGCCCACAGCCGGGAGGTTTCCACGAGCTCCGCGGACACGAGCCAGTCCGGGGACTTCTTGAACAGGGCTGAGCCCGGGAAGATCGCGAAGCGCGTGCCGCGGGCGCCCCGGTACTCCCGGCTGCGCTCGTCACGCACGCCCACGTTGCTCAGCAGCCCGGAGAGCAGGGACTTGTGCACGGCGTCCTGGTTCGCGGCCACGTCGATCTCGCGCGAGCCGCCGGCGTCGATGCCCACCTGCCGCGCGATCTGGCGCAGCTGCGCGTAGAGGTCCTGCCACTCCCGGATCCGCAGGAAGTTCAGGTGCTCCCGCCGGCACAGCTTGCGGAACTGGGAGGAGGAGAGCTCGTCCTGCTGCTCCTGCAGGTACTGCCACAGCAGCCCGAAGGAGAGGAAGTCCGAGGTTTTGTCACGGAACCGCGCGTGGAACTCGTCCGCCGCCTGGCGCTTCTCGAGCGGGCGCTCCCTCGGGTCCTGCACGGTGAGCGCGGCGGTCAGCACGAGCACCTCGCGCACGCAGCCGCGGCGCTGGGACTCCACGATCATCCGGCCCAGCCTCGGATCCACCGGCAGCGCGGCGAGGATCTCGCCCGTGCGGGTGAGCGGCCCCTTCGCACGTTCCCCGCCCCGCGGACCGCGGCCGCGGCGACCACGCCGGGAGCGGCGGCCGGAGGCGGACGACGACGCGGCGTCGTCCTCGTGCGGGTCCCCGGAACCCCGCAGCGCACCGAGCTCGCGCAGCAGCAGGACCCCGTCCTTCACGGCGCGGGCGTCCGGCTTCTGCACGAAGGGGAACTCCGTGATGTCCGAGGGCTGCGAGACCACCCCCACGGAGATCATCTGCAGGATCACCGCCGCGAGGTTCGTGCGCAGGATCTCCGGGTCCGTGAACTCCGGGCGGGACTCGAAGTCCTCCTGCGAGTACAGCCGGATGCACACGCCGTCCGAGGTGCGCCCGCTGCGCCCGGCACGCTGCTTCGCCGAGGCCTGGGAGATGCGCTCGATGGGCAGCCGCTGCACCTTGGTGCGGGCCGAGTAGCGCGAGATCCGCGCGGTGCCCGGGTCCACCACGTACTTGATCCCCGGCACCGTCAGAGAGGTCTCGGCCACGTTGGTGGCGAGCACGATCCGCCGGTGCGAGGAGGGGGAGAACACCCGGTTCTGCTCCGCCATGGACAGCCTGCCGAACAGCGGCAGGATCTGGGTCCCGGCCAGCGAGCGGTGGGAGTCGATGACCTTCTGCAGGGCGTCCTGGGCGTCCCGGATCTCCCGCTCGCCCGCGAAGAACACGAGGATGTCCCCGCGGGGCTCCCGGGAGAGCTCGACGACGGCGTCGCACACCGCGTCGATCGGGTCCCGGTCCTCGTCCGCGAGCCCGTCCCCGGTCTCCTCCTCGTCCTCTCCGCCGTCCCCGCTGCGCTCCTGGCTCAGCGGCCGGTAGCGGATCTCCACGGGGTAGGTTCGTCCGGAGACCTCGATGATCGGGGCAGGCTCAAGCTCAGCCTCCGGGTGAAGCGGATCCGGCTGCGCAAAGTGCTCCGCAAAGCGCTGCGGGTCGATGGTCGCCGAGGTGATCACGATCTTCAGATCCGGACGCTGGGGAAGCAGCTGGCGCAGGTAGCCCAGCAGGAAGTCGATGTTCAGGGAGCGCTCGTGGGCCTCGTCGATGATGATCGCGTTGTAGCGCGAGAGCGTGGGGTCGTGGCTGATCTCGGCCAGCATGATGCCGTCCGTCATCAGCTTCACCCGGGAGTCCCGGCCCACCTCGGACGTGAAGCGCACCTGGTATCCCACGGTGTCGCCCACGCGCTCGCCGAGCTCGTGGGCGATCCGCTCGGCCACGGAACGTGCGGCGATCCTGCGGGGCTGGGTGTGCCCGATCAGGCCGCCCTCGCCCAGACCAAGTTCCAGACACATCTTGGGCAGCTGGGTGGTCTTTCCGGAACCCGTCTCACCGGCGACCACCACCACCTGGTGGTCGCGGATGGCGGCCATGATGTCCTCCCGCCGCGCACTGACGGGCAGGTCTTCCGGGTACACGATGCGGGGTGCGGTGCTGGGCTCAGTCATCTCATCGAGAAGTCTACGGGTCGCCTCCGACACGCGAGTGTGACGGGGTTCCGGCCCAGGTCACGAGCCCCGTTGTCCTCACATGTGAGCTGCGTCGCATTTTTCGACCGATTGTTAGGTAATATCCAGTCACCACTCATCCTGCGGGGAAAGGACACCCACATGAAGCGTTTGCTCCCGATCACCGCGGCGGCCACCGCCGCCGCGCTGCTGCTCACAGGCTGCGGATCCGGCGGTGACGAGAAGTCCGACGAGAAGAAGGACGTCACCGTGGGGATCTCCCAGTTCGTGGAGCACCCCTCCCTCGACGCCGCGCGGGAGGGGTTCGTGCAGGCCCTCAACGACGCCGGGTACAAGGAGGGCGAGAACCTCACCCTCGACGTCCAGAACGCCTCCGGGGATCAGGCCACCGCCACGAACATCGCCTCCAACTTCGCCTCCTCCAAGGACGACCTGATCCTGGGTATCGCCACGCCGTCGGCGCAGTCCCTCGCGCAGGCTGTCACCGACAAGCCCGTGCTCTTCACCGCCGTGACCGACCCTGTGGACGCGGGCCTCGTGGACTCTGCCGAGAAGCCGGGCGGCAACGTGACCGGCACCACGGACATGAACCCCGTGGCGGACCAGATCAAGCTGGTCAAGGAGCTCAAACCCAGTGCCAAGTCCGTGGGCATCATCTACAGCTCCGGCGAGACCAACTCACAGATCCAGGTGGACGAGGCCAAGAAAGCCGCGGAGTCCGAGGGCCTGAAGGTCGAGGAGAAGACCGTGACCACCACGGCCGAGGTGGCCCAGGCCGCCGAGTCCTTCGACACGGACGCGATCTACGTGCCCACCGACAACAAGGTCGTTGCCGGGCTGGAGGCCGTGATCTCCGCCGCCGAGTCCAAGAAGATCCCTCTGATTGCCGGCGAGGGTGACTCCGTGGAGCGCGGTGCGCTGGCCACGCAGGGCCTTAACTACAAGGACCTCGGCAAGCAGACGGGTGAGATGGCCGTGCGCATCCTCAAGGACGGGGCGGAGCCCGCGGACATGGCGGTGGAGTCCCAGAAGGACACCAAGCTCATCATCAACGTCAAGGCCGCGAAGGCCATGGGCGTGGAGATCCCGCAGAGCCTGCGGGACAAGGCCGACCAGGTCATCGAGTAGCACCGGTGATCGCTGGAATCGAGCTGGGCCTGATCTACGCGATCATGGCCCTGGGGGTCTACCTCACGTTCCGCGTGCTGGACTTCCCGGACCTGACCGTGGACCAGTCCTTCACGAGCGGCGCCGCCACCGCCGCGATGGTCATCATCAACGGCGGCAGCCCGTGGCTCGCCACCGCGGTGGGATTCGTCGCGGGCGGTCTGGCCGGGCTGATCACGGCGCTGCTGCACACGAAGGCCCGCATCAACGGGCTGCTCGCGGGCATCCTGACCATGACGGCCCTGTACTCCGTGAACCTGCGGCTCATGGACGGCAAGGCAAACCTCGCGCTGCTGAGAGAGGACACCGTCTTCACCCCGCTTCGCGAGGTGGGGCTGCAGGGAACCATCGGGGGAGTGCTGCTCCTGCTGGTGGGCGTGCTCGTGGTCAAGGTGCTGCTGGACTGGTTCCTCTACACGGACGCCGGCCTGGCCATGCAGGCCACGGGTGACAACCCGGAGATGATCCGCTCGTTCGGGGTCAACACGGACGGCCAGAAGATCCTCGGGCTGAGCCTGTCCAACGCGCTGGTGGGTCTTGCGGGCGCGCTGATCGCCCAGTACCAGGGCTTCGCGGACATCGGTATGGGCATCGGCATGATCGTGGTGGGCCTCGCCTCCGTGATCCTGGGGCAGGGCATCTTCGGGACCCGCACCGTGGTGGTCGCCACGCTCGCCGTGGTCCTGGGCTCGGTGCTCTACCGACTGGTCATCACCGTGGCGCTGCAGGCGGGCCTGAACCCCTCGGACATGAAGCTGATCTCCGCGGTGCTCGTGGTGATCGCACTGGTGCTCCCGCAGCTGAGCGTGTTCAAGCGATGGAAGCGGCGCCGCACGCTCAGAGCCGCCCAGGAGGTCCAGGCCGACGTGGGCGCGACCACCGAGCACCCGGTCACCGCGGCCATTGGCGCCGTCGACGGACGGAAGGGAGCGTGATCCCGTGCTGAGCATCACCGACGTCCGCAAGACGTTCTTCGCCGGGACGGTCAACGAGCGGGTGGCTCTCAACGGCGTGAGCCTCACGGTCAACGAGGGGGACTTCGTCACCGTCATCGGCTCCAACGGCGCGGGCAAGTCCACCCTGCTCAACACGGTCTCCGGGACGATCATCCCGGACAGCGGGGAGATCAGGGTGGGGGACCGCACGGTCACCCGCCTGCCCGAGCACCGCAAGGCCAAGTGGATCTCCCGCGTGTTCCAGGACCCCATGAAGGGCTCCTCGCCCACCCTGACGATCGAGCAGAACATGGCCATCGCCCAGCGCCGGGGACTCTCCCGAGGTCTCTCACGTGGCGTGACCAGGGCTCGGCGCCAGGAGTTCACCGAGGAGCTCAAGACGCTGCAGCTGGGGCTCGAGAACAGGCTCGGGGCGAAGGTGGGTCTGCTCTCGGGCGGTCAGCGCCAAGCACTGTCGCTGCTCATGGCCACGTTCTCCGCCCCGGAGATCCTGCTCCTGGACGAGCACACGGCGGCGCTGGACCCCCAGCGCGCGCAGCACGTCACGGAGATCACCGAGCGGATCGTGAACGAGCGGCACCTGACCACGCTGATGGTCACGCACAACATGGAGCAGGCGCTGCGGCTGGGCAACCGGCTGATCATGCTGCACGAGGGGAGGATCCTCTTCGAGCTCGACGCCGAGCAGAAACGGGGCGCCACGGTGGCGGACCTGCTCGCGGAGTTCCGCAAGCTCCAGGCCGCCACGGGCGAGCCCGCGCTGGATGACGCTACGCTTCTGGAGACAGCTCGCAGCGCCGGGCCCAACGCCGCCGCGGAAGCAGTGGCACCGGGTGGCGCACCAACGGGTGGCTCCTCCGCCGCGGAGGTGGCACCGGAGAATCGGTGATCCCAGTGAATCAGCCCCATCGCAGACAACGACTCACCTCCGTCGTGACAGCGGTGGGGCTGATCCTTCTCTTCGTGTGCTGCTTCACGCTTCCCGAGGGGCTCGTGGCCCTGGGTCGGGCGGCCGCCGACCACGGGGGAGAGCCGCTGAACGCCAGGGGCTGGACGATGGTGCTCCTGGGTTTCGGGACCCTGGGGGTCGGGGGAGTCCTCACGATCGTGGGAGTGGTGCTGCGGCGCACGGACGCACCGCAGCCGGTGGCGGAGGACGCGCTGCTGGAGGAGCAGTACGTGGGGGACGACGTCGTCAGCGCGTACGACCCGCTGCAGCTGCACCCGAACCTGCGGACGCGGGAGCAGCGGCGCGAACGGCGCTGAGACACTTCTCTGAGACGACGGGGTCCTGCGTTCCCGAAGGGCGGCGCCCGCACAGCGCGGAGGTTCGTGTGCGCGGGCGGGGTGAAGAGGGCATGGAAAGTGCCCGCGACAGAATGCGAACCTACGGCCTTCTGCGTCGTCGGTACCAGCAGCGGGTAATAGGGGCGTGGGGAACGAATAGGTGTCAACTGATCGTTGGCGTTGAGAGGTGCTGGCGGGGAGGATGTCGTCTTGGCTGGTCCTTATCCCGGAGAGTTCCGTGAGGACGTCATCGCGGTCGCTCGTCGCCGTGAGAGTGGTGGGAGTGGTGTCACCATCAAACAGATCGCTACCGACTTCGGTATCAGTGAAGCGACCCTGCAGAACTGGTTCCGTCAGGCCGACGGCGCAGAAGGAAATCGGCCTGGTCACGCTGCGGCACACGCGGCGGAGGCTCGGGAGCTGAAGAAGCGGATCCGCCTCCTTGAGCAGGACAACGAGGTGCTCAGGAGGGTTGCGGCGTATCTGTCGCCAGCGAATCTGCGCCTCGGCGGCTGCCCACAATGACATACCCGCTCGTTGCCGAGCTCGCCGACGCGGGGATACCCGTGACGGTGTCGTGCCGGGTTTTCAAGCTTCCCAGGCAGCCCTGCTATCGGTGGCGCCGCTCCCCGGTCCGAGACGCGGACCTCCTGGGCGCGCACCGCATCCACGCGCTGCGTGCTGCCCGCGATGGTGACCCTCCATTCGGGTACCGGTACCTGGGGGAGGAGTCGCGGCGGGCCCGCCGGTGTTCGAGGGCCACCTCCAGCGGGTCTTCTGTGGCGACGAACCGAACCGGCTCGCTCTGCTGTTGAGCGATCAAAGACGTGTTCTCCAACCACGTCGTCGGATACGTGATCTCGGACCGGATGACCGCGAAGCTCGCCGTCAACCAGCCCAGGACAGACTCGGCGGGTTGACGCCATCGAGTTCGAAGCCCGCCAGCCGAACCGCTCACACTCGCGGCCTAAACCGAAACTGTCACCGGTTCGTTTTCCACCCCCCTCCCGCAAACGAACGTTTATGGCGGACCGCAAACAACGGTCGAAATGAACAAGAACGGGGGGATCCGCCACACAGTTGTCGCGGCGAGTGGCCTGACTCGACTTATGACAACGACAATGACACGAAGATGCACGCAACTGAGTCCACTACTGTGTGGAATTGGGGCAGCCAAGGCTCCGCAGGTCCGCAGGGAGAGTCCCGCAGTGTGGGGGTGGAGGTTCTAAGAGGGCCTGGGCCATTAGGACCTGTGCGGTGTCGACCGCACCCCTACCCGGATTGCCCGAGGCTGGTCACGAGGTTAAGGGCCACAGCGATGACGAACGTGCCGAAGGCGTAGGCCAGCAGGGAGTACCCAAACGCCACTCGACGCATCTCGGTCGAGGACAGTTTGGCGTTGAAGGTGTAGGTCATCCCCACCATGAAGGACACGAAAGCGAAGTCGCTGTAGGTCGGGTCCTGTCGTTGCTCGAAAGTGAACTCGTGTTCCTCATCATGGAAGTACAACCTTGCTAGCTTGAACGCGTAGACCGTGTTGATCAGCGCCCAGGAAACCACCACCGAGACCAGTGCCAGGACCCCCGACAGGGTACCGACCACGTCGGTCTGCTGCGATCGCAGCAGGCCGAACACGACGGCTACGAGACTGACCACGGTGGCACCAATGATCAGCGCGTCCACAACTCGCCGGGCCTTTCCTTCCTCCCGGGCGATAGCGCGCGTGGTGCGGGCATCGGCCCGCCAATACCGGGCCCACGCCCAGAACAGGAACGTGAGGCCGGCACAGATCCAGCCGAGCAACCCGATGATCTCGGCCGCAGCCCCCAATAAGGCGGCCACGACCGCCACCGCGATCCCTACCATCATGGAGAAGAAAACCTTGCGATTGATGTGCGATTTCATGACAAACTCCTATCATCACGGACAAATAGACGGCGCTCGGCTCGCTCGCGCACCCCTCCGCGGATAAGCGGGGTCACGCGGATCAACCCGGTCCAGATCGACTGCAGCGCCACTAGGTACAACCAACGGGGCCCGCTAGCGTGAATGGCCTGCACGCAGGGATTTGCGATCAGCAAGCACAGGGTGGGGAGCAGCCTCGACGGAACACCCCAACTCAACACGCTCCTGGAGCGTCTCGTGCC
Organism: Kocuria sp. HSID17590; assembly: GCF_003989485.1. NCBI lineage: Bacteria > Bacillati > Actinomycetota > Actinomycetes > Micrococcales > Micrococcaceae > Kocuria > Kocuria sp. HSID17590. Next base: position 111,161 of record NZ_RBMB01000007.1, read on the forward strand.
GGGCAGGACGTTGGTCGCCATTGAGGCGCGCAAGAGCAAGTGGGTACGGACGATAACGTTCCATGGCATCCGCATCGCCACGGACTATCCTTCCTCCGCGGCTCTCTGACGAACAAACCTCCGAGAAAAGGCCTGTATTTGAAGCGATGGCCGCCCCGAGGAACAGTCGCAATCATTTAACGATGTGACTATCTTCAAGTTCGCTCTACGCCTGAAGTACATCGTCCCTTGGGCAACCCGCATCCAGGCGGCGACGCGTTGCGTACTGCGTACCTCAACGCGTACTTGGCCACTACTCACTCCGGGCACCAAAAGGGCCCCTGACCGGCGTTTCTCATGATCAGGGGCCCTATCTTGTGCCCGCGACAGGATTCGAACCTACGACCTTCTGCTCCGGAGGCAGACGCTCTATCCACTGAGCTACGCGGGCGTGTCAGGTGCGCCACCCGTTTCATCCGGGCTGCAACGACGACTCGACGATACTACCAGGTGCACTCGGTGCACGAATCCGCACCAAACCGGGCCCGCACGGGCCCGCGAGCGTGTGAACCGTACCGGTCCGTGGCCGCGGGAACCGCTGCGCGTGACGGTCGGCGAATCGGTCCGCATGCACCTGCCCCGCTACACTGTCACAGTGACTCCTGAAGAACTTTCCTCCGCCGTCTCCGCATGCCTGCAGGACGCCGTGGCCGCCGGTGAACTCACCGTCGTGGACGGCGTCGACCTGCCCGAGGCGAAGGTGGAGCGCCCGAAGAACCGTGACCACGGCGACTGGGCCACCACGGTGGCCATGCAGGTGGCAAAGAAGGTGGGGCGCAGCCCTCGGGACGTCGCACAGATCCTCTCCGAGCGCCTCGCGCAGGTGCCCGGTGTGAAGACCGTGGACATCGCGGGCCCGGGGTTCCTCAACATCACGCTCGACGCCGCGGCGGCCGGTGAGCTCGCCCAGTCGATCGTGGAGCAGGGCGCGGCCTTCGGCACGGGGGAGACACTGAAGGGCACCACCATCAACCTGGAGTTCGTCTCCGCCAACCCCACCGGCCCCATCCACCTGGGCGGCACCCGCTGGGCCGCGGTGGGGGACTCCCTCGCCCGGATCCTGGGCGCGCAGGGCGCGGACGTGGTGCGCGAGTACTACTTCAATGACCACGGCAATCAGATCGATCGCTTCGCCCGCTCCCTGCTGGCCCGCGCCCGCGGCGAGGCCGCGCCGGAGGACGGATACGGCGGCCAGTACATCTCGGAGATCGCGGACCAAGTGCTCGCGCTGCACCCGGACGCGCTGGAGGCGGAGGACCCCCAGGAGGTCTTCCGGGCGGCCGGTGTGGAGCTGATGTTCGAGCAAATCAAGTCCTCGCTGCACGAGTTCGGGGTGGACTTCGACGTCTTCTTCCACGAGAACTCGCTCTTCGAGGGCGGGCAGGTGGAGACCCTGCTGGAGCAGCTGCGGACCTCCGGCTCCCTCTACTTCAAAGACGGCGCATGGTGGCTGCGCTCCACGGACCACGGGGACGACAAGGATCGCGTGGTGATCAAGTCGGACGGCAACGCCGCGTACATCGCCGGGGACATCGCGTACTTCAAAAACAAGCGGGATCGTGGTGCGGACCTGTGCATCTACATGCTGGGTGCGGACCACCACGGCTACGTGGCCCGGCTCAAGGCCGCGGCGGCGGCCCTCGGGGACTCCCCGGACGCCGTCGAGGTGCTGATCGGGCAGATGGTCAACCTGGTGCGCGACGGCCAAGCCGTGCGGATGTCCAAGCGCGCGGGCACCGTGGTGACCATGGAGGACCTCGTGGAGGTCGTGGGCGTGGACGCCGCGCGCTACTCGCTGACCCGCTTCTCCGTGGACTCCAACATCGACATCGACCTCGACGTTCTCACGAAGCGCTCGAACGAGAACCCCGTCTTCTACGTGCAGTACGCCCACGCCCGCACGTGCGCGGTGAGCCGCAACGCCGAGGCCGCCGGTGTCTCGCGCACGGACGAGCAGGGGCAGTCCCTGTTCGACGCCGCGCTGCTGGAGCACCCGCGCGAGGCGGACCTGCTCGCGGCGCTGGGACAGTACCCGTCCGTCGTCGCGCAGGCCGCGCAGTTCCGCGAGCCGCACCGCGTGGCCCGCCACCTCGAGGCGCTGGCCGGTGCCTACCACCGCTGGTACGACGCGTGCCGGGTCACGCCGCAGAGCGAGGACCCCGTGGCCCCGATCCACCACAGTCGACTGTGGCTCAACGACGCCGTGCGCCAGGTCCTCGCCAACGGCCTGGACCTGCTCGGCGTGAGCGCCCCCGAGAGGATGTGACCCGTGTCCGAAACCTTTGAAACCCACCCCCTCGCACCGGCCTGGCTGGCAGTCCCCGCTGACCCGGCGGAGCTGGACCCACTGGTCTTCACGCGCCAGTACACCCGTGACGCGGACGGGTGCGTGTGCGTCTCCGGTGTGCCCGTCACGGAGCTCGCGCGGCAGCACGGGACGCCCAGCTACGTGCTCGACGAGCGCACCTTCCGTGAGCGCGCCCGAGCGTTCCGCGAGGCGTTCGAGGACGCGCTGCGCCCCCTCGGCATCGAGGTGGCCGTCTACTACGCCTCCAAGGCGCTGCTCACCACCGCCGTGGTCGGGTGGGCCACCGAGGAGGGGCTCAACGTGGACACCGCCTCCGGGGGAGAGCTGGCCGTGGCGCTCGCCGCGGGGGTCGATCCCGCACGCATCGCGCTGCACGGCAACAACAAGTCGGCCGCAGAGTTGGAGCTGGCCCTGCGCGTGGGCGTGGGGCGCATCGTCGTCGACTCCCTCGCGGAGATCGAGCTGCTCTCAGGACTCGCCCGTGACTGGGGCACCCGCGCGCCGGTGATGATCCGTGTGACCCCGGGCGTGCACGCCTCCACGCACGAGTTCATTGCCACGGCCCACGAGGACCAGAAGTTCGGCCTCTCCCTGAACCCAGCGCGGGACGGAGAGGACTCTCCAGCGCTGACGGCCGTGGCGGCGTGCCTGGAGGCCTCCGACGCCCTCGACCTGCGTGGGCTGCACTGCCACATCGGCTCCCAGATCTTCGCCGCCGAGGGTTTCGGTCAGGCGGCCGAGCGCGTGCTCGCGCTGCGAGAGGCAGTGGCGGCCCGCTGGGACGTCGTCCTGCCCGAGGTGGACCTGGGCGGTGGCCACGGAGTGGCCTACACCGCCGAGGACGCACCGCGCGAGGTGGCGGCCATCGCGGGTGACCTCGCCCCCCTGCTGGCCGAGTCGCTGAAAGCCTCCGAGCTGCCCGCACCACACCTTTCCTTCGAGCCGGGGCGCTACATCGCCGGTCCGTCCGGCTGCACCGTGTACACGGTGGGCACGGTCAAGACCGTGACCGTGGCCCCGGGCGTGCAGCGCCGCTACATCTCCGTGGACGGCGGCATGAGCGACAACGCCCGTCCCGTGCTCTACGACGCGGACTACACCGCGGTGCTCGGCAACAGGGTCTCCCACGAGGCCCCAGTGCTCAGCCGCGTGGTGGGCAAGCACTGCGAGTCCGGCGACGTCGTCGTCAAGGACGTCTACCTCCCGGGCGACGTCGCGGCGGGGGACCTGCTCGTCGTCCCCGTGACTGGCGCCTACTGCTGGGCGCTGTCGAGCAACTACAACTGGCTGCCGCGCCCTGGAATCGTGTCTGTGGCACCGGACGGTGCCACGCGCGAGATCGTGCGCCGCGAGACGGTGACGGACCTGCTCGCCAGGGACACCGGTGTCGTCGATCCCGCGGGCGCCATCACCGCGCACGCGCGCCCCGCATCCTGACCCCCCTTCCCGAAGCCCCCCCTTCCCGAAGCCCCCCTTCCCAAGGAACCCGAGGACCATGAACACATCAGCCCCCGCACGCGAGACCCCCGTCCTGAAGGTCGGCCTGCTGGGTGCCGGCACCGTGGGTTCCCAGGTGGCCCGCGTGCTGCTCACCCAGTCGGACGAGCTGGCGCAGCGCACCGGTGTGCGGCTGGCGCTGACGGGTATCGCTGTGCGGGACGTCACCGCTCGCCGGGACGTGGAGCTGCCACCGGAGCTGCTGACCACGGACGCGGACGCCGTGATCGACCGGGCGGACGTGGTCGTGGAGCTGACGGGCGGCATCGAGCCCACGCGCACCCGCGTGCTACGTGCCCTCAAGGCCGGGAAGTCAGTGATCACGGGCAACAAGGCATTGCTCGCGGAGTCCGGGCGCGAGCTGCAGGACGCCGCCGCGGGGTCGGGCGCGCAGCTGTCCTACGAGGCGGCCGTGGCCGGCGCCATCCCGATCGTGCGTCCCATGCGGGACTCGCTCGCCGGGGACAGCGTCAACCGCTTCCTGGGGATCATGAACGGGACCACGAACTTCATCCTGGACCAGATGGACAGCACCGGTGCCGCGTTCGACGACGCCCTGGCCGAGGCTCAGGAACTCGGCTATGCGGAGGCGGACCCGACGGCGGATGTCGAGGGTCACGACGCCGCGGCCAAGACCGCCGTGCTGGCGTCCCTGGCGTTCCACTCCAGCTACACGATCGCGGACGTTCACTGCGAGGGCATCACCGGGGTCACCGCGGACGACGTCGCGGCGGCACGGGAGGCGGGCTACGTCATCAAGCTGCTCTCCGTGGGAGAGCGCTGCGGGGACGGCGTGAACCTGCGGGTGAACCCGGTCATGATCCCGCGCGATCACGTGCTCGGCGGGGTGCGCGGGGCGTACAACGCGGTGTTCGTGGAGGCGGAGAACGCCGGGTCGCTGATGTTCTACGGGCAGGGCGCAGGCGGTGACCCCACGGCGTCGGCCGTGCTCGGGGACCTCGTCTCCGCGGCACGGGCCATCGCGCTGGGGGCCACGGGGATCCCGCTGGAGCCCTACGCGGCCCTTCCTGCCGTGAGCATGGACGACGTCACCACACGGCTGGCCGTTACCCTGGCCGCCAACGACCGGCTGGGCGTGCTGGCACGGCTGGCAAAGGTATTCGCGGACAACGGCGTGTCGATCTCCACCATGCAGCAGAGCGAGGACCCCCGCGAGAGCGACACGTCCCTGCTGCGACTGGTGACCCACAGCGGCCGCCACGAGTCCCTGATGGCCACGGTGGAGGCGCTGCGCGAGCTGCCCGTGGTGCAGGACGTCGTGTCCGTCACTCCGGTGGAAGCCGGAGAATGAGTTCCGGTGCCCGCCCACCGAGGGGCAGAGCACCGCGTGGAAGCAACGAGTCGAACCGAGGAGAGCGCCGCATGGCACACGTCTGGAAGGGCGTCATCAACGAGTACAGGGACCGGCTGCCGGTCACCGAGCAGACAGAGGTCGTGACCATGGGGGAGGGCGGCACGCCGCTGATCCGTGCGCGTGCGCTCTCCGAGCTGACCGGCTCCGCCGTGTGGCTGAAGTTCGAGGGCATGAACCCCACCGGCTCCTTCAAGGACCGCGGGATGACCATGGCCATCACCAAGGCCAAGGAGGAGGGCGCCAAGGCCGTGGTCTGCGCATCCACCGGCAACACCTCCGCGTCCGCCGCCGCGTACGCGAAGCAGGCCGGGATGCGCTGCGCGGTGCTCGTGCCCGAGGGCAAGATCTCCATGGGCAAGATGTCCCAGGCCGTGGCGCACGGCGCGGACATCATCCAGATCGACGGCAACTTCGACAACTGCCTCGAGGTGGCGCGCAAGCTCTCCGAGTCCTACCCCGTGTTCCTGGTGAACTCCGTGAATCCGTACCGGATCGAGGGGCAGAAGACCGCCGCCTTCGAGGTCGTGGACACGCTCGGCGACGCGCCGGACATCCACGTGCTTCCGGTGGGCAACGCCGGCAACATCACGGCGTACTGGAAGGGCTACCGCGAGTACGCGCAGGAGTCCACGGCCACGGACGGCACCGCGCTGCCCGCCGTCGCCACGCACACCCCCGTGATGTGGGGCTTCCAGGCGGAGGGCGCCGCTCCGCTCGTACTGGGCCACCCCGTGACCGAGCCCGAGACGATCGCCACGGCCATCCGGATCGGCAACCCCGCCTCGTGGGACACCGCCGTGGCCGCCCGGGACGAGTCCGGTGGGCTCATCGACTCCGTCACGGACGACGAGATCCTGGAGGCGCACCGCTGGCTCTCCTCGCGCGAGGGCGTGTTCGTGGAGCCGGGCTCCGCGGCGAGCGTCGCGGGTCTGCTCAAGCAGGCGCGCGCGGGGAAGGTCCCCTCCGGGAAGACCATCGTGGCCACGGTGACGGGCCACGGCCTGAAGGATCCCCAGTGGGCGATCAAGGGTGCCGAGGCGGAGGACGCACAGGCGGCCGAGCCGAAGCGCGTGACCTTCGACGTGGTCTCGGTGGCCGCGGCCCTCGGCCTGGAGTGAGCGGGCCCGTCGTGAACGAGACGAACGCCGCCGGCACCGCCGCCCCTGTCGGGGACCCCGCCCGGGACAGTTCGGTTTCCGGGGACGCCGCCCACTCTGTGGAGGGCGCCCCCTTCACGGAGGGCGCCCCGCTGGGTGCGACCGTCACGGTCGAGGTCCCTGCGTCCTCGGGCAACGTGGGTCCCGGCTTCGACTCGCTCGGGCTGGCCCTGGGCCACTACGACACCGTGCGGGTCACCCGGATCGCGGGTGGTCTGGAGTTCGACCTGACGGGCGAGGGTGCGGACGCGATTCCGCGCACCCCCGACCAGCTGGTGCTGCGGGCCATGCAGGCCGCCTACGACGCCGCGGGGGCGGGGGAGCTGCCCCCGGTCCGCCTCGAGGCGCACAACGCCATCCCGCACGGCCGCGGCATGGGCTCCTCGGCCTCGGCCGTGGTCGCCGGTGTGCTCGCCGCCAACGCCCTGCTCCCGGCGCGGTCCCGGCTGAGCCCCGACGAGGTGCTGCAGGTGTGCTCCCGTCTGGAGGGCCACCCGGACAACGTGGCACCCACGCTGACGGGCGGTCTCACGGTCTCCTGGGAAGAGGCGGGCCACTTCCACAGCACCCCCGTGGAGGTGCACCCGGACGTCGTCCCCGTGGTGGCGGTTCCGGACTTCGAGGTGGCCACCGCGGTGGCGCGGGGGCTGCTGCCGGACAGCGTGGCCCACCGCACGGCGGCGGTCAACGCGGGCCGCGCTGCCCTGCTCGTCGCGGCCGTGGGCGGTCGCCCCGAGCTGCTGCTGCCGGCCACGTTCGACCTCCTGCACCAGCCGTACCGGGCGCAGGCCATGGCACCGAGCGCCGCCCTCGTGCAGGCGCTGCGCGAGCAGGGCCATGCGGCGCTGATCTCCGGTGCGGGCCCCACCGTGCTGACCCTCGCCAACGGGCAGGAGGAGGCCGGGCGCGCGGCCGCGGCCGTCCGTGAGATCGTCGACGACGCGGCGTCGCCGGCCCACAGCCACCAGGGGGAGCCGGTGGGGTGGCGTGTCCTCACCCTGCACGTCCCGCGCGAGGGTGCTAAAGTGAGCGTATCCACGCAATAGGCCCCGGGTTCCCGTCCGCCCAGGACGGGCCAGCCCCGCAGTCGAGCGTCATGCGCGGTTCTCCACCGCAGGTACTCGAATAGCGTCGCCTCTCTGCGATCCTCTCTCGTGCAGACCAGCCACCTCTGTGATGTGGCACTCCGGTCCCGCGAGAGATTCGGGGGTCTCCATTGCCGATGACGCGTGCTCACGGCACGCACCCCCGTGGCCCGCAGCGGGCGGCCCACACCATCACCGTCGGGTTGCTGGCGATCTGGATGCCGCAGCCCCCACCGAGTCAGAAGGAACCTTCGTGACAGAATCCACCGCCCCCGAACAGGGAACGGAAACCTCACAGGCCCAGAGCACCGGACTCTCCGGGCTCAAGCTCGCGCAGCTGCAGGCCCTGGCCGCTCAGCTCGGCATCACCGGCGCCCGCCGGATGCGCAAGTCCCTCCTGGTCGAGGCGATCGAGGCGCACCAGCGCGGGGGCGCCGTCGCCGCCCGCGACAAGGCCGTCGAGGAGAAGATCGAGCAGACCGCTCACCAGGCCTCCCGCCGCCACAAGGACACGGACGGCGACGACGCCGCCACGGCCGGCAGCACCAAGGGCGCCTCCCAGGCTGGCTCGGGTGCCGCCGAGGACACCAAGTCTGCGGACGCGTCCTCCGCCGAGGGCGAGGACGGCGAGTCGAACGGCAAGCGTCAGAACGGCTCGCGCCGCTCCCGCCGAGCGGCCGGCTCTGCCGAGCGGCAGAACGAGCAGTCCTCCCAGGAGGAGAAGTCCGAGAACCAGAAGAACGAGTCCACGGACTCCGGCGAGGAGTCCAAGGACGGCTCCGGCCGCGGCGGACGCAACCAGCGTTCGCGCGGCAACCGCGGGGAGAAGTCCTCGCAGCAGGAGAACTCCGGCGCCAAGGACGAGAAGTCCCAGGACGCCAAGCGGGACGAGAAGTCCGAGGGCGGCCGCGGCCGCGGCAACCAGAAGGACTCCAAGGACGGCGGCCAGGACCGCAACGACCGGGACAACCGCAACGAGCGCCGGGACTCCCGCGACTCGAAGGACTCCGGGGACGGCGGCCAGGACGGCTCGAACCGCAACGAGCGCCGCAACCGCAACAACAACAACGGCGGCGGCAACGACGGCGAGGGCGGTTCGCGCCGCAATCGTCGCAACCGCAACCGGAACGACCGCAGTGACCGGGACAACCGCGGCGATCGCAACGACCGGAGCGACCGCAACGAGCGCCGCAACCGGCGCAACCGCAACAACGGTCCGGACGTGGACGACGTCGAGATCACCGAGGACGACGTCCTGCTGCCCGTGGCAGGCATCCTGGACGTGCTCGACAACTACGCGTTCGTGCGCACCTCGGGCTACCTGCCCGGGCCCTCGGACGTCTACGTGAGCCTGTCCCAGGTCAAGAAGAACAACCTGCGCAAGGGTGACGCCATCGTGGGTGCCATCCGGGCGCCGCGCGAGGGGGAGCAGCACAACAACTCCCGCCAGAAGTTCTCCGCGCTCGTGCAGCTGACCACGGTCAACGGCCGCAAGCCGGAGGAGAACGCGGACCGCGTCGAGTTCAACAAGCTCGTGCCGCTGTACCCGCAGGAGCGCCTGCGCCTGGAGACGGACCCCAAGAAGATCGGTCCCCGCGTGGTGGACCTGGTGGCCCCGATCGGCAAGGGCCAGCGCGGCCTGATCGTCTCCCCGCCCAAGGCGGGCAAGACCCTGATGCTGCAGTCGATCGCCAACGCGATCACCACGAACAACCCCGAGGTCCACCTCATGATGGTGCTCGTGGACGAGCGGCCCGAAGAGGTCACGGACATGCAGCGCACGGTGAAGGGCGAGGTCATCGCCTCCACCTTCGACCGTCCCGCGGACGACCACACCACGGTGGCGGAGCTCGCGATCGAGCGCGCGAAGCGTCTGGTGGAGATGGGCATGGACGTGGTGGTCCTGCTGGACTCCATGACCCGCCTGGGCCGCGCGTACAACCTCTCCGCACCGGCCTCCGGACGCATCCTGTCCGGCGGTGTGGACTCCGCTGCGCTGTACCCGCCCAAGAAGTTCTTCGGCGCGGCGCGCAACATCGAGAACGGCGGCTCGCTGACCATCCTGGCCACCGCGCTCGTGGAGACCGGTTCCAAGATGGACGAGGTCATCTTCGAGGAGTTCAAGGGCACCGGCAACATGGAGCTGCGGCTCTCCCGCCAGCTCGCGGACCGGCGCATCTTCCCGGCCGTGGACGTCAACTCCTCCGGCACGCGCCGCGAGGAGAACCTGCTCTCGCCCGAGGAGATCAAGATCATGTGGCGCCTGCGCCGTGTGCTCTCCGGTCTCGAGCAGCAGCAGGCCCTGGAGCTGCTCACGAGCAAGCTGCGGGACACCCAGTCCAACGCCGAGTTCCTGCTGCAGGTCCAGAAGACCACGCTCGCCGGTCACTAGGACGCCAGCCCCGCGTCACGCCCCACCCGTCGAGAAGGAGAACACCCCATGTCCGATCCCGTGCAGCCGCTGCTGGATGAGCACGCCCAGCTGCAGCACGAACTGGCGGACCCCGCCGTCCACGCGGATGCGGGCAGGGCCAGGAAACTGGGTCGGCGGTACTCCGAGCTCAACGCGATCGTGGAGGCGCACCGCAGGGTCGAACGGCTGTCCGAGGACCTGGAGGCCGCGCGCGAGCTCGGGAGCATGGATCCCGAGTTCGCCGCGGAGGTCAAGCCCCTCGAGGAGCAGCTCGGCGAGGCCCGTGAGGTGCTGCGCCGCAAGCTGGTCCCCAGGGACCCGGACGACGGCCGCAACGTGATCCTCGAGGTCAAGGCGGGGGAGGGCGGGGACGAGTCCGCCCTCTTCGCCGGGGACCTGCTGCGCATGTACATGCGCTTCGCGGAGCAGTCGGGGCTGAAGACGGAGATCCTCTCCTCGACCCCCACGGAGCTGGGTGGGTACAAGGACGTCCAGCTCGCGGTGAAGGGCAGCTCCTCGGACCCGTCCGAGGGGGCGTGGGCCCGGTTCAAGTACGAGGGCGGCGTGCACCGCGTGCAGCGGGTTCCCGTGACCGAGTCGCAGGGGCGCGTGCACACCTCGGCCGCCGGCGTGCTCGTGTTCCCGGAGGTGGACGAGCCGGACGAGATCGACATCAGCCAGAACGACCTCAAGATCGACGTCTACCGCTCGTCCGGGCCGGGCGGGCAGTCCGTGAACACCACGGACTCGGCCGTGCGGATCACGCACGTCCCCACGGGCATCGTGGTCTCCATGCAGAACGAGAAGTCGCAGCTGCAGAACCGCGAGGCGGCCATGCGCGTGCTGCGGGCGCGTCTGCTCGCGCACCAGCAGGAGCAGATCGACGCGGAGAACGCCGCGGCCCGCAAGTCGCAGGTGCGCACGGTGGACCGCTCCGAACGCATCCGCACCTACAACTATCCCGAGAACCGCATCGCGGACCACCGCACGGGCTACAAGGCCTACAACCTGGACCACGTGCTGGACGGCGCCCTGGAGCCCGTCATCACGTCCGCGATCGAGCTCGACGAGCGCCACCGGCTGGAGCAGCTGAGCCAGGACTCCTCCGGACAGGGGTCCTCGGACCGGAAGAACTGACCCGTGGCCACGACTCTCGCCCAGGCGATCGCGTGGGGCCGTCGTGAGCTCGCGGCCGCGGGGGTTCCCTCCCCGGACGCCGACGCCGTTCTGCTCGCGTCCCACGCCCTGGGCCTGGGCCGCGGGGAGACGGAGGCGAAGGCCATTCTGGGGGCACCGGAGCCTTCGGGCTACCGTGACCTCGTGGCGCGCCGCGCCCGCAGGGAGCCCCTCCAGCACATCACCGGCCGAGCGCCCTTCCGGCAGCTCGAGCTCGCCGTGGGGCCGGGGGTCTTCGTTCCCCGCCCGGAGACCGAGCTCCTCGTGCAGCTGACCCTCGACGAGGCGCGGCGGTGGCGCGAGCACGGGGAGCTGCACCCCGCCGTCGTCGACCTCGGGACGGGCAGCGGTGCGATCGCCCTGGCGGTGGCCACCGAGGATCCCGCATGCCGCGTGAGCGCGGTCGAGCGGGAGCCCGAGGCGCTGCGGTGGACCCGGCAGAACCTCGGGGGCTCCCCGGTCCGTCTGCTCGAGTGCGACTACCGGGATCTCACGCCGCAGACGGTGGGGCGCTTCTGCGTGGTCGTCACCAATCCGCCGTACGTGCCCGACGGGGAGATCCCCGGGGACCCGGAGGTGCGGGACTACGACCCGCCCACCGCGCTCTACGGCGGCGACGAGACCGGCATGCTGCTGCCGTGCGCGGCCATGGACACCGCCCTGCGGATCCTGCGCCCGGGGGGATGCTTCATCATGGAGCACGCCGAGTCGCAGGTGGCGGCCGTTGCCGACGCACTGGACCGGCGGGGTTTCACCGAGGTGAGGCTGCACCACGACCTCGCGGACCGGCCCCGGGCGACCACCGCGGTCCTGCCGGGAGAGCGCTCGTGAGCCTCGACCGGCGGCTGCCGGCCGGAGGGCCCAGGCCGTTTGTGGGACCAGCGCACTCCTGAGGACGAGTCCCCGACGACAGCAGCCTCGACGGCGTCACGCGCCGGGGCAAACAGACGAAGCACGTGAGCGGAGGAGAAGCCCGTGAGTGAGATCAGGCCCTGCGGGGACCAGCAGCAGCTGGACGAGGCCGTGGTGGCGGCCGCGGAGGTCGTAGGCGGCCGCGAGTGCATCGTGCTGCCCACGGACACGGTGTACGGCATCGGCTGCGACGCCTTCTCCGCCGCCGGGGTGCAGGCCCTGCTCGGTGCCAAGGGCCGGACGCGGGAGATGCCCCCGCCCGTGCTCATCGCCCGGCCCGAGGTCATGGACGCCCTCGCGGACCAGGTCTCGGCGGAGGCACGGGCCCTGGCCGAGGCGTTCTGGCCGGGTGCCCTGACCATCGTGTGCTGGGCGCAGCCCACGCTCGGCTGGGACCTGGGGGAGACCCACGGCACGGTCGCGCTGCGCGTTCCGGACGACCGCGTGGCGCGCGCCGTCCTGGACCGCGTGGGCCCCATGGCCGTGAGCTCCGCGAACCGCACGGGCATGCCCGCCGCCCTGACCGCGCAGAGTGCCCGGGCGATGCTCCAGGACCGGGTTCCCCTCTACCTCGACGACGGCCCCCGGCCGGTCGCGTCCACCGCCGCGGGCGCACGGGACGTGGCCTCGACCATCGTGGACTGCACGGGGGAGACACCCGTGGTGCTGCGCCACGGCGCCATCACGCTCGAGCGGCTGCGCGAGGTCGTCCCAACCGTCCACGGCGGCGCCCAGGAGTCTGCCCAGGACGCCGCGGCCGGCACCCCCGCGGACGGCGCAGCCACCACAGCGTCCGCACCAGCTGCCGGAGCCGACGGCGCGGCGAGCCAGG